>JALZVB010000076.1 GCA_023300835.1 Saprospiraceae bacterium
ATAATGCAAAACAAACTGGACGAGATAGTCGTAGTAGGTTATGGTAGACAGAAGAAAAGGCTAGTCACTGGAGCCATATCGAGAGTATCAGAAGAAGAAATAGCAGCTACACCGATACTCAGAGTTGAACAAGTACTCCAAGGTAGAACTGCAGGCGTACAAGTCTCAGCCGTATCTGGTCAACCCGGTGATGAACCTACAGTAAGAGTAAGGGGAGCTGGAACGACCAAGGACAGTAAACCGCTCTATGTTGTAGATGGATTAGTTGTAGGAGGAATAGATTACTTGAATCCAGGAGACATTGCCTCTATCGATGTATTAAAAGATGCCGCATCCGCAGCGATTTACGGTTCTAGAGCAGCTAACGGTGTGGTTCTAGTAACTACTAAAACAGGGACAAAAGGTAAATTAAATGTTACGTATGATGGTTATTATGGTATACAGAATGTCGCTAATACCCTAGACATGCTTAATGCTGACCAATACAAAATGTTCATGAATGAAGGTGCCAGAAATGCCGGATTATCTGAGCCATTTGACTTAAATGAAATATCAGCTTTTGATACAGATTGGCAAGAAGCACTTTTTGAAAAAGATGCGCCTATGCAGAGTCACCAGATTTCTGTTCTAGGTGGAAGCGATAAATCTACTTTCTCTTCTAGTATATCTTATTTTGAACAAGAAGGAATTATTGGTGGCCCAAAATCTAACTTTGAAAGAATTACAGCTAGACTTAATACTAATCATAAAGTAAATAAGATGTTCAACTTTGGCAACAATCTTGCCTATACGCATCTTGTTAAAAACGACATAGGTACCAATCAATCTTTTAATGGTGCTTACAGTAGTGCATTGAATCTAGACCCACTTACCCCTGTGGTCGAAACCAGACAAACCGTACTAGATCAGTACCCTTTTAATGCAGAACCAGTTGTGCTTAATCCTCAAGGTCAACCATATGGTATCTCTACACTTGTAGGCGCTGAAGTTGTTAATCCTGTAGCTCTTCTAGACATTGATTATAGCGGCCTGAGAAAAGATGAGTTGGTAGGTAATATATACGGAGAATTGATGCCAATAGAAGGGTTAAGTTTAAAGACAAGCTTAGGTATAGATTTAGCTTACTTAACTTTTGATAACTTCAGACCTTTATTTTTCTTGAATGGTGCACAACTAAATGTCAATAGGAATTCTGTAGACAAGAGAATTGAACGATTTTTTACATGGCAATGGACTAATACGATAGGTTATGATACGAAAATTGGTGACCACAATTTTGGTGTTCTATTAGGTACAGAAGCACAAGAATTTACATTCGAAGATTTATCAGGTTTCAATACTGGTGTTCCAGGTCTAGACCCCAGTAATGTTTTCTTATCGCAAGCTACAGATACCTTGTGGAATGCTTCTGGAGGTGCCAGAGAATCTAGATTACTGTCTTACTTTTCTCGAGCAACCTATAGCTATAAAGACAAGTACTCAGCTACAGCTATAGTTAGAAGAGATGGATCATCCAAAGTAGGTATCAACAATAGAATCGGATATTTCCCTTCATTAGCTGTTGCATGGGTAGCTAGTGATGAGAGTTTTATGCAAAATTTAGGACCTATTAATTATTTGAAATTCAGACTAGGTTGGGGGAAAAACGGTAACGATAACATAGAACCCTTCCAAGCCTTTTCTCGACTAATATCTAATAGGCGGTATACTTTTGGCGGACAATCATTTGTAGGAACTTCACCACTTGCTACTGAGAACCCTGATCTACAATGGGAAGAATCTAATCAGATTAACTTTGGTATTGACTTTGGTATATTTGAAAACAAGTTACAAGGATCTATAGATCTCTACGAAAAGAACACTAATAAGTTACTAGAGAGAATTGCCATTCTAGGACACGTAGGTAACGATGCCTCTGATGCTAATGTGGGTGACATACAGAACAGGGGAATAGAATTGTCACTTACACATAAAAACAAAATAGGCCCCGTAAACATTAATGTAAATCTGAACGGTGCATATAATCAGAACAAGGTCACGACTATTGCCAACCCTCAGAAATTTATCGAAGGTGCAAGTTGGGCACTAGCCGGACCGGTAACACGTTCTACTGAAGGATTGCCTATAGCTTACTTCTATGGTTATCAGACTGATGGCTTATTCCAAAGCGAAAATGAAGTTTTCTCATATATCAATAACGACGGACAACCTCTACAACCAAATGCTGTAGCCGGCGATGTTAGATTTGTGGATATCAATAGAGATGGAATTATAGATGCTGATGACAGAACGGTATTAGGTAATCCTACTCCAGATTTCACATTTGGGTTTAACCTAGGTGCGGATTATAACGGTATAGATTTTTCTATGTTTTGGCAAGGATCTGCAGGACAGCAAGTTTTCAATGGTACCCAACGTCAAGATTTAAGATTTACAAATAGAACTGTAGATGCACTAGACAGATGGACACCTGATAACACAGACACAACGGTACCTAGATATACTTGGGCAGATAACAACAACAATTATAGAGTATCTGACATTTATATAGAAGATGCGAGCTACATTAGGTTAAAGAACATACAGATAGGTTATACCTTACCAAGTTCTTTCTTATCTAAAATAGGTGCAGAAAAATGGCGTTTCTATTTATCTGGTGAGAACATAGCGACAATTACAGGATATACAGGTGTAGATCCTGAGATAGGTGCATTGAGTCCATTAGATATAGGAATAGACAGAGGTGTTTATCCTCAAGCTAGGACATACAGATTTGGAACAAACATCACATTTTAAGACTTATTAAAATTATTAATATGAAAAATTCAATTAAATTTTTAATTCTATCAGTAGCCTTACTTTGTGCAAGTTGCTCAGATGATTTTCTCGTAAGAGAACCATTAGTAGAACAAGTAACTGCTAATTTCTATAAGACGGAAAGCGATGCATTTGAGGCTCTGGTAGCAATATATGATGTTCTAGGATATCAATCTACTCCAGGCATCTCTATTGCGCCTTTCGTGACATTATCTGATGTACTATCAGATGATTCTTATGCAGGCGGCGCTGACGCTAACGATGGTATAGAATGGCAACAGATAAATACTTATAACATTCCACCTACTAACAGGATTCCTCACTCAGTCTGGTTAAAAAACTATACAGGAATATACAGGGCTAACTTGTTACTAGAGAAGATTGTCGATATAGATGCGAGTGATGAATTCAAGTCAAGAGTTATAGCAGAATGCAAATTCTTAAGAGCATACTTCCATTTCCAACAAGTATCTTTGTTTGAAAACATTCCTCTACTTACAAGAACCCTTAATGGTCCCTCAGAGTACAGTCAAGAACAGAATACACCTAAAGAAGTATATGATCAGATAGCGCTTGATCTTGTAGAAGCGATAGAAGACCTTCCTTCTACCGTACCTGTAAGAGAAACGGGAAGAATAACAAAATGGGCAGCAGAAGCCCTATTAGGAAGAGCATTCTTATTCTACAACGGTGTTTATGGTGCCGATATGCAAGCTGGTTCTATTACAGTAAATAGCGTAATTGCGCTTGATTATCTAGAGGATCTAATCAATAACGGAGGATTCAGTTTACTTGATGATTATGGAGATCTTTTCAGCGCAGCATCAGAATATAGTTCTGAGTCAGTATTTGAAATTGCTCATGGTGATTCTCCTGCATGGTGGGATTGGGGTTATATAAGAGGTGGAGAAGGTAACCTTTCTTCACAACTACAAGGCCCAAGAGTAACGGGTTCATCTAACTGGGATAGAGGCTGGAGTTTTGCACCTGTATCACAAGACTTAGTAAATGCAATGACAGGTGACCCCAGATTTGATGCAGTGATTTTGGAGGAAAAAGAAATAGATGGTAATCTTATTAAAGGATATCAACATACTGGTTATTTTTCTCAAAAGTATAGCTCAGATGCCGAACATTGGGGTTCAGATGGACAGTTTGAGCATAACCGTACGACTAACTATAGAGTCATAAGACTAGCTGATGTACTATTGATGGCAGCAGAATTAGGTAGTCCAAATGCTCAGAATTATCTTGATCAAGTAAGATCAAGAGCAGGGTTAAATAGTATCCCTGTAACGCTTGATAATATTTACAAAGAAAGAAGAATAGAACTAGCCCTAGAGGGTATTAGATATTTTGATGTTATAAGAAGAGGACTAGCCTATGCTGATTCTGAACTTACTGAGACAGGTGTAAGAGGTGCTCAATATATTGGAGATCAGAGTTTATTTGATACTCAATTTAAAGCAATGACTAAAGGGTTCTTACCTATTCCACAGACAGAAGTTGATCTTTCTGCTGGTGTATTTGAACAGAATGCAGGTTATTAATAGAACCTTTACTTCATACAAAGCAAAGAGGCTATATCACTTATGATATAGCCTCTTTATTTTTTGCATTAGAGTTTCAGCCAGTTGGCTAAATAAATTTCAATTGGGTTCTAACCAGTCTTTTATTTGTCGTCTACTCCTAGGTTGATTCTTTTTATTACAGTCTACAAGTCTATAGTTTTTGCCATAAGAAACATACAATTCTCCATCTGACATCAGGCTCTTATAAATTTCTTCTCCCCCTTTCTTTACTTTAAGAATTGAATAACCATCTCTTAGGTTACTTATCTCTGCTGAACCTATTTGGCTTTCTCTTCTGATATTCTTTCCTTCGACCTCCTGACTAGATATGCTAATAACATTAAGTTTAGCACCAGGATGAATATTCCCTAATGAGCCAGATTTAATAATTAGCTTTTTAGCAGATTCTTTTTTAGACTCCAGTATTCCAACAACTTTAATTTGGCTACCGAGTAAGTCCATCATATTAACTCTGAATATCTTTTTAAAACATGGTCTGAAATCTGCAATACATTCACGAACAACTTCGTCTTCTAATCTTCTGAAGTCTTTACACTTCTTATATGCAAAACCAGAAACTTCAAACTCCCTTGAGCTCACGACATCACTAGTTTCAACAGAAACAAGACTCATATTTAATTTTATAGTAACCTCTTTAGACTTGTAACTACAGATGCCTTCTTTGAAGCTACCGTCTTCTTGTTTAATTTGCTCATAGTATTTGTTATTTACTTCACTAAAGTCTAACACTTTAGATTCAAGAATATAATCAGCACCAATCATCTGAGAAGAAGACAATTCTTCCTCCTCTTTAAATAATTTCTTTCTGAATGCCAGAACATTATCCATGTCATCATTATCAACAACATTGAAAATTCCATTCATATTCACAGCAGACTCTAACATAATAGTATGAAGATGGGCATCAAGACCATGCACATGCCATATAGCTTTAGTCCTAGGTGCTTGAACAATAACACCAGGTAAGTTTAAATTCTGACCTATTGAGACAAAAGAAATGGTTATTAAAAATGAAATTAAAAGGAAACTTATTCTATTCATTTTATAATGATTTAGTTGAGATGTAAACGGTAACTTTAGCATTGAGTGCTTTAAGAATTTCTTTCTTTCCGCTAATAGCATTTAAATTTATTCTGCTAATAACTTCAGATTTTTTTGAAGTTGTAAATGCTCCAATTTTCTTAAACATAGTTATATCGTCGATGACCTTATCTTCTACAAAAGCATAAAACACATCGGGAGATGCCAAGCTATTATATTGGATTTTACTAATAAAAACGCTTTTAAGCTTATCCCCTTTTTCTTCTACAATACTTGCTTTATAGATCTGCACCATATTTAAAAATCGCTCAGCCAATGCATTGGAAACTTCTAATTTGAAAAAGTCACCAACTTTTTTAGCGTCGTCATATGGTTTAATTTTTTCGTTAAATAT
>JALZVB010000077.1 GCA_023300835.1 Saprospiraceae bacterium
TGGTAAAACCCATCTTGCTCATGCCATAGGTAATGAGATTATAAAAAATGATCCTGAGCATAACGTGCTCTATCTAAGTACTGAGGCATTTACCAATCAGATTGTATCTGCGATCAAGAATGGTACAATGGAAGATCTCGTGAATTATTATCAGATGATCGATACATTGATCGTAGATGATATTCAGTTCTTATCTGGAAGAGAAAAAACACAAGATATATTCTTCAATATATTCAATCAATTACAACAGACTAATAAGCAGATAATTCTAACGTCTGACCGTCCTCCGAAAGACCTAGTTGGTATAACGGATAGATTGATCAATAGATTCAAATGGGGCCTTACGGCTGATCTTAAATCTCCTGACTTTGAAACAAGACTTGCTATCATGCAAGAGAAAATGGGAGATGAGATAGAAAAAGTACCTTATAAGGTAATGGAGTACATCTGTTTCAATATAAAAACCAACATAAGAGAATTAGAAGGTGTCCTTATCTCATTGATGGCACAAGCTAACCTCAACGACAAAAACGTCGATATAGAATTGGCTAAGGAAGTGATACAAAAGTTTGTAACACAAATCAACAAAGGCATTTCTATAGAGAATATCGCTAAGTTGGTTGCGGATCACTTTGAAGTTCCTATTGAGACATTGAGTAGTAATACAAGAAAAAGACAGATTGTTATCGCAAGACAGCTGTCTATGTATCTGGCTAAAAATTATACTAAAAGCTCTCTTAAAGCAATCGGAGAAAACTTCGGTGGCAAAGATCACAGTACAGTAATATATTCTATTAATACTGTAAGAGACCTTATTGACACTGACAACCTGTTTAAGGATACCGTTTCTGAGTTAGAAAAGAAGGTAGAACTCAGCCTTATACATTAACAACAGCTTGTTATCAAACTAGCATCCCAAACACTTTTATTGAAGCCAGGTATTTTCACAAATATCTGGCTTCTTTTTTTGGATACATCACATTCAGCGTAACAATGGCGTTATAATATGTAGATTGGACAATAGCCAATCAAATTTTGGTATCAAAATTGATTTATTCTATATTCAAATAACACATTTTAATAATATGAAATCGAATCTCTCTTTACTATTCATTGCAATTATTCTAATGTCCTCTTGCGTAAGCAAAAAGGCCTTAGCAGATCTAGAAACTCAATATAAATCAGACCTCTCAGTGGCAAACAAACAACTGGGGGAATGTGGTGAGGATCTCAACAAGTACATGAACAAACTCGCATTTGCACAGAAAGAAAATGATCGTCTGTCATCTGACATAAACAACTCATCTACAAGTGCAGAATACAGGAACGAACAAATAACTGACCTAAGATTACAATTAGATGATTGTAAACAACAAAGGGATAAGCAAGTAGAACAAGTAGGTGGACTTACAGTACTATCACAATCTGCCAATGATAATATAAAAGAGACCCTAGATCAACTAGAACAACGTGACAAGTATATCCATCTACTACAAGCTGCTAAAACTAAGGCCGATTCCATTAACCTTGCTCTAGCCGTCAATCTTAAAGGCGCTCTTAAGGAAGGACTTGATGATAGAGATGTAGAAATCAAGGTTGATAAAACTGTTGTATTTGTAAATCTATCAGACAAGATGCTTTACTACAGTGGTAGCTCCAATCTAACACCTAGAGCTAATGAAGTATTGGCTAAGATTGCTACAATAATAGAAGGCCGACCAGAACTTGAGGTTATGGTAGAAGGATATACAGATGATCGCCCTATCGCTTCATCATGTGTTAAAGATAACTGGGATCTAAGTGTGATGAGATCAACTGCAGTTGTAAGAGCATTACAAACAAAATATAACATAGATCCGAACAGATTAATCGCCGCTGGAAGAGGGCAATACAATGCCCTAGCTGACAATACTACAACTGAAGGAAGAGCTGTAAACAGAAGAACTAGAATAATTATATTGCCTAAGCTAGATCAATTCTACGATTTACTTAATCCGACTAAAGTGCCAAAATAAAGCTGTTTTTAAATAAAAAAAACAAATTTTACAATTAAGAAGTCTTTTGGGTTTAAACCCGAAAGGCTTTTTTTAATGCAATAACTGGGTGACATTAATTATATTACATTAAATATTTCTCTTAATTTCAGAAATTAATTTTGTTTGAGAACCGCCCCACTCTTATCTATTATTCTTTTCTATCTTTTAGTAACACCACAATTGGAAGGAAATAATACTAATAATAAACACATACCAATAGGTGCAACCATCGTATCTGACAATTGTCATTCAACCATATCATCAATATCTGATAAACTGAATTTTTAAAATAAATACAACTTTATACTTCAAGAAGAAGGTCAGTCAGTTGATATTTTTCTAAAAGCCTATCTATTTCCCAAGCCAAGTGTAAAAGCTGAGTTGGAGGCCATTCAGCCCAATGGTAGCTAAAGTAGTTGTTGATATATTTTTCCAGTTTCCTTGTTATAGTCAGCTAAAGTTATGTCACTCAATCCTAACAACAATCTTCCCTACTTGCCCACCAGCCTTCAACTCATCAATAGCGTCAATCACCTCATCTAGAACATAACTACTGTGAACAACTGGCTTAATTTCATTCTCGCTAACAAACGCTAACATATCCTTAAACTCCTGCGGACTTCCCATAGCCGTTCCTATAAACTGAATATGTCTAAGGAAAAACTTACTTATATTAATCGTTGTTTTTCTGGATCCAGTAGAGCCATAGGCAATAATCTTAGCACCATAATTTAAAAAAGTAAAATAGTCATCGAGCACAGCAGACGGCGAACTATCTAGGACCACATCTATACCCCCTGACAAATCTTTTAGTTGCTTGGGCCAAAGTTGGTCTTTATAGTTAACCCCACCGTTGGCGCCATGTGTTTTAGAAATATCTATTTTTTCTTGTTTGGAACTGGTTACATAAACTTCTGCCCCTAAGGCATGAGCGATACTTAGTCCTGCTTGAGCAACACCACCACCTATTCCTGTAATGAGTACCTTAGAATCCTTATTGATGTTCGCATGATAAACCAAGGCCCTCCAAGCTGTTAAGTAAGCAATAGGTAGCGCTGCGGCCTCCTCCCAATTAAGATGCTTCGGTTTAGGAAATAAATTTTCTACAGGAACTACAATGTATTCAGCTAGTGTTCCCGGGTCAGGCATTCCTAGTACTCTAAATTGCTTAGTCGGAACCGCATTATTGTCACCCCATCCATACGCAGGATATATTACAACCTCAGCATCTTTCCAATCAGCAGTTACTTGACTTCCAGCTTCGACTACCACTCCAGCACCATCTGCACCGAGAATACAAGGTAATGTCATGCCCGGGTATAAGCCTTGAGCAATCCATATTTCTCTATGATTAAGCGCCGCAGCTTTGATAGCTACCAAGACTTCATTTTCTCCTATATTTGGTTTCTCTCTTTCTACAACGGCTAATTCTTTATTAGCACTTAATTCCAACGCCTTCATTCTATAGAGTTATT
This sequence comes from Saprospiraceae bacterium, assembly GCA_023300835.1. Lineage (GTDB taxonomy): Bacteria > Bacteroidota > Bacteroidia > Chitinophagales > Saprospiraceae > RFSX01. The sequence continues at coordinate 3,512 of JALZVB010000077.1, forward strand.
GTTATCTGATATTTAAAAACTTGATCAATATTAAAACAGTAAAGGCCATTAAACAACACCGTCCCTTTTTATTCATTACCTACACAAAAGAAAAACCATGTTTGCTCAATGGTAAAGATCGTACTCTTGTACCCGTAGCAGCAAAAATGGCGTTACACAATGCAGGCGCTGCAGGTGGTGTACCTGGTTCTCCTACCCCACCTGGATAAGCATCTACATCCATAATAAATGTTGTAATCTCAGGCGCATTTCTCAGCGTTATCATTTCATAATCATTGAAATTGGTCTGGACCACAGCGCCATTTTTCCATGTGATTTCTCCATAAAGTGCTGCACTCAAACCAAAATTAATACCACCTTCCATCTGTGCTTCTATCGTATCTGGATTGACAATGTTACCACAGTCTATGACACAATAGAAGTTATCAATTTTAAATTCTGTATCAGATAACTTTGTGATCTCTGCCACTTGACCTACTATAGAACCGAAAGATTCCACTAAAGAAACTCCCCTATATCTACCTTCAGGTAAATCACTTTTCCAATTACTTAACTCACCCACTTTATTCAAAACTGCAAAGAATCTAGGTTTGTCTTGAATCATATCCATTCTGAAGTCTAGTGGATCTGCACCTGCCTTATGAGCACATTCATCAATAAAGCTTTCGGCAAAAAAAGCATTTTGGGAATACCCTACACTTCTCCAATAACCCACTTGTATAGGTAGTGAAATATGACCTATACGCGTTCTCTGATTTGGAATCGTGTATGGCAAATCAATTAATCCTTCTACTGTGCTGGGATCAGCTTCAGGAGCCGGCGCCATGGCTGGCATAATTCTACTGGTGGAACTTTGTCCTACAGATTGCGACACCAGTTTGCTATCCATAGTCGTGAGCTTTCCAGATTCAGAAATCTTGGCTTTCATTTTACATATCGCCATAGGTCGATACATATCATTCTTCATATCTTCTTCTCTAGAAAATAAGGTTTGAACAGGTGTTCCCTCCATTGATTTAGCCACAGCTGCAGCAATATTAATCATGTCCGGCTCTGCTCTACGACCAAATCCACCTCCTAGATAAGTTATATTCACCTTGATATCTTCCATAGGGATTTCGGTGGCTTCTTTGGTTTTAGAATGCACAACCGAGGGAGCTTGATGCCCTGTATATACTTCACACTTTCCGTCTTTTATTAGCATTGTACAATTGATGGGTTCCATTGTAGCATGTGCCAAATAAGGAACTTCATACATTACATCAATTACATTCTCAGGATCGTTTTCTATACCTTCTTGTATATTCTTATCTACAGCCCCTTTATCTAGTGGTGTTGCAATAGCTACTTCATCCAAGATGCGTAGCATTTCAGACCGCAGACCATCAGTGTCTATGTTATAATATTCCGCGTCTTCCTGCGTCTCCAATTTCTGAGCTGCTTGCATGGCACGCCAACTGTTATCAGCAACAACTGCTGCAATTCCTATAGGTGTAATGACAACCTTCTTGACGCCTCTCATTTTAAGAATAGCTTCTTCATTGGTAATACTTGTAATATTACCACCGATAGACCTAGGATGTCTAACAGCAGCGTACAACATGTTATCCAGTCGAACATCGATACCATATTCAGCTGTACCATTTACTTTAGGTAATAAGTCAAGTCGTTGGATGGGTTTGCCGATAAGTTTATAATCTTTTCTTTGTTTAAGCGTAGGTAAATTATCTAGATCAATTTCGGCCGCAGCTTCAGCTAATTGTCCGTAGGTTAGTTTTTCTTTATTCTTGCTATTCGTTACGACTGCATTCTCAGCGACACAGTCCGTTACATCTATTTCCCACTTGTCAGCTGCCGCTTGTTTTAGCATTTCTCTTGCAGTTGCTCCAGCCATTCTTAAGTTAGTCCAGCCATCTCTTATTGTCGTGCTCCCACCTGTTGCTATAACTGGTATAAAAGCATACAACCGCTCCATACCTTTATACCCTTCAAATGCATTTGGAGCAGATTGGGTAACCAGGAATGTATTGGCATAAGGTGACTCCGGTTGTGGATGAATTACCGAAATATCATTGATATCTACTTCCAGTTCTTCCGCAATTAATTGTGCCATAGAAGTATAAACACCTTGCCCCATTTCAGCTCTTGCCAATGCCAGTGTTATTTTATTATCAGGCGAAATTCTGATCCACGCATTAAGAGAATTCCCATCTCCCATACCGCTTCCAGTAAACTCCTTCACTTTCTTACCCATGTGAACATAACCACCAACGCCTACGACCAAACCTGTTCCTAGTAAACCAGCTGTACCTATAAATGCCCGACGTGTCCATTTACCCAAAGTAGTTCTCTCTTTTTTCTTACTCATTATTCTTTATCTTTTGGGTTTATCCTATTTGGTTCACTGATGGCTTAAGACTTCTTTGTTTCGCAACAGCTTTAATTGCCTTTCTTACTCTGTTATATGTTCCACAACGGCAAATGTTGGTCAACATACTGCTTATTTCATCGTCAGTAGGATTAGGATAATCTACTAACAGTTGCTCAGTAGCCACCAGCATACCTGATTGACAATAACCACACTGAGGAACTTGAAAATCTATCCAAGCTTGTTGCAGATCCGTCATCGCATTATTGTCTGACATAGCTTCGATAGTAGTAATTTTAGCATCTTCTAATTCACCTGCAGGTAATACACAAGATCTCATTGTCACACCATCTACAGTAACACTGCATGCCCCACAGGCTGCGATTCCACAACCATACTTGGTACCGGTTAGGTTTAACTCATCCCTTAGGACCCATAATAATGGCATATCGGGCTCTATATTGAGGTCGTATTCTTTGTCGTTTATATTAAGCTTCATCTAGTCGTATTTATATCTCAATATAGTTAAATATATAGGGAATGTTGAAGATCTTAGTTTAGTGTGATTTTAGGATAGAGAATGAGGTGAATTCATCTTCAGAGTATTGGTTTTCACCTTTAAGAAGCAAAGCCCTAGATCGTTCTGAGGTGATTTTCATTTAACTTCGTTACATGAAACCGTTGATTCCACTGCACTTCATGCTTTTTTCTTAGTCATTTACATTCCTAAGTACGCAATTTCGTTTGTTACACAGCATATCACTTAAGAACGACCAACTCAATATCATACATACAGATTAGTTATTAATCGACAATAATTTAACCTGTTTAGGAATTGATAATTAATCTCTGTTCTAATGAAATTATCTTTTAGATTCAATACTTTGCAGATCACATAAACAATTGGACATTGGGACTTGAAGGAGAATGGGTGACATTAATAATATTGTTC
>JALZVB010000078.1 GCA_023300835.1 Saprospiraceae bacterium
AAAAGGTAAAAAATCAAGATGGAGTAGTACTGTGTATATAGAATTAATGAAATTCAATTATCATGAATCAGCTTATGTCGATATGGGAGATTATGAAATTAACTCCTTAATAAATAGAACTACACCTATGTTTGGTTTTAGCAGTGGAATTGATTTGACTTACAAAGTCAATAGTCACTTGAATCTAATTACTGGACTATCATATCTACAACTAAACGAAAGATTTCTATTAAAAACAGATTCCACCGCTACTATTGAATTACAAACAACTCTAGGAATTGCCAACGTGGTTGACCTTTTTGAAAGAACGGTACGACATACTAATCATTTAGGTTATTTGGAAATTCCATTGAGTTTAGAGTACCAATCCTCTACTAATGGCCTTTATTATGGATTAGGCGCTGGGATGAAATACAAAAGGATGATCACCTACGATGGGATTCTGGAAAAGGAAAATAATCAATTATCCGAGTATAAGTATTATACAAGCGTGGCACATCTTTACCAAAAGAATAACCTTAGTTGGCATATAAGGGCTAGTTTACTATACGATCTAACAGATGATTTATTATTGAACTTGCAGTTAAGCCATCAAGAAGATTTATTCAGTCAACTGAAGCCAAATGTATCTGAAAGAATAATGAAATCGAATAATTTGAAAATTGGTTTATCCTATAGGTTATAATCTATTTCTCTACGATAGAGGTTTTAGTTATGTGATAGCGTTTGACGCTTGAGGTGGCTTACTGAAGGTGCTTTTACGCTTTAGTTTATTCAGAAGTAGGAACATAAATTTTCTGGATCATTTCATCATACTCCTTGTCTCTTTCACTCATAAAAGTGATGCCTCCCCCACTGTGATAAAAGTACTTTTCTCCTTTCTTTTTTATAAACCTAATCATAACAAATGAATCAAAGTTCACACCATCAAAAACGCCACAAATACCCGTGTAGAAACCTCTCTTGTATACTTCTGATTTTTTAATAATTTCAATTGTTTTCTTTTTAGGCGCTCCACTGATACTTCCCGCGGGAAGAATTTTCATTATGATGTCTCCTAGCCTGGAACTGTAATCCTCTCCTAACTCACCTGTTATTTCTGAGCTTACTTGGTAGAGTTTCTGCTGCGGACTATTGATGAGATCTAAGTATCTAAATTTTGTAACGGTTACCTTCTTAGCAACCATGCTCAAGTCATTACGGATTAAATCTACGATGGTATAGTGTTCTGCTTTTTCTTTGGGATCTTCAAGGATTTTTTCTTTAGCGCCTGGGATGGTGGCGTCAATTGTCCCTTTCATCGGGTAGGAATATATTTTTCCCACACTTTCTTCTTTTCTTATTTTGACGAAAGTCTCGGGAGAAAAAACAACAAACTTATCTTTGTAATACAATTTATATTTTGCAACACTATTGTTATATATTTCCCTTAAGCTGGCATCACAATTGATATCAGTACGGGTTGTTAAGTTAATAAGAAAAGTGTTCCCGTATGAAATCTCTGTGCTTACCTTATCGAATGATTTATAGTATTCTGCTCTGTCAGATTTAAGGATATTTATATCGATCTGTTGCCGCTCTCGATTTGTTTTATTATTTATTTCGAAGAGAATGCTTTTTGGTAACTTATCCAGTGCTTTGACTTTTATGTTCTTCGTGTCAAAATCTATAATGGTTATGAACGGTTTTCCTTCCGCTCCCCATTTATTCATTTTCTTTATAGCTTTCTTCTTTTTCAACAGCTTCTTATCGGTAGAAATTAATTTAACTTATAACTTAGTCCCAGTTCCCTTACAACCTTTATGAAATCTGAATCTACGTTTACATTAGTTGTCGGCGCTGTAAAATTAATATCAACATCATCTTCCTTATCGAATATCCTGAAGTACAATTTATGATCGCCAGCACTATCCGCTATGAGCTTATGAAGACGGTTAGTAAATTCATCTGAAACAGCTTCAATAGGAACCCTAATTGTAAGAGACTTAGTCAAGTCTTGACTCAACGAAGCGAGCAGCCTTACATCTAGTATTTTAAAAAAGAACTTGTCTGAGTTGTAATAGTTTTGCCATTTCCCGTTGAGGTACAAGACCTTTCCCATGGTAAAAACATCTTTGAACTTAGTATAGTCTTCCCTGTATACTCCCATCTCAAATTCTCCCGTATAATCCTGCATAATCACCCGACAATATCCGAGTCCATTCTTGCCGGATATACCATGTATGGCAGAGGTAACGATTCCTGCCAACTTAAGTTCTGGACCTTTTCGCCTATTAGCTTGTTCTAGGTCACAGTTGGTATATGTCTCGATTTCCATCATGTAATCATCCAATGGGTGGCCACTAATATAAATTCCTGTTACGGCCTTTTCTTTTTCTAATTGTATCGTTTTTAGGAATGGTTCGCACTGAGGGATTTTTGGAAATACGATCATCTGATCACTCATGTCTCCAAACAATGACCCTTGCGAAGTATCTACTTGGCCCTGGAAAGCATTACCAAACTTGATCAAGTGTTCTATAAATGTTTCATGCTTTTCAGTAGGTGCAAAAAACTGTGACCTTTCAATTTTAAAAGAATCAAAGGCACCACCTAAGGCCAGACTCTCGAGTGCCTTCTTATTCATGGAACGTAGACTGACCCTTTGGATTAAGTCAAAAATGTTTTCAAAATTACCTTTTAGGTTCCGTTCTGTAATTATTTCCTCAGACGGTCCTACACCTAAGCCCTTGAGTGCAGACAATCCAAATCTGATTTCCCCTTTCTTATTTACTTTAAATGAAATGTAACTCTCATTAATATCAGGACCAAAAACGCTGAGCTTCATACGCTTACATTCACGTAAGAAAAAATTCAGTTTGGTTGTATCTGATTTGTTATGATTAAGTACCGCCGTCATAAATTCAGACGGATAATGGGTCTTAAGAAAAGCTGTCTGAAATGCGATAAAAGCATAACAAGTCGAGTGAGACTTATTAAAGGCATATGATGCAAAGGCTTCCCAATCCTTCCAGATCTTAGCAATTTTATCTTCAGGGTGACCATTCTTTTTACAACCTTCAAGAAACAGCGGGAACATCTGATCAATCAGCTTTTTCTTTTTCTTACCCATGGCCTTTCTCAGCATATCTGCTTGACCCTTGGTAAAGTTCGCTAGCTTCTGAGAGAGTCGCATTACTTGCTCTTGGTATACGGTGATACCATAGGTCTCCTCTAGATATTCCTTCATGTCAGGCACATCATAGGTGATCTGTTGCTTTCCATGTTTACGGGCAATAAAATCTGGGATGTACTGTATCGGGCCTGGTCTATACAGGGCATTCATGGCAATGAGATCTTCAAACTTAGTAGGCTTGAGGTCGATCAGGTGCTTCTGCATACCAGCGGACTCATACTGAAATATGGCTACTGTCTCTCCTTTATGAAAAAGCTTGAACGTTTCTTCGTCTTCCAAATCAATCTCATCAAGAACAATTTCTATGCCTTTGGTTTCCTTAACGAATCGAACTGTATCTCTCAATATCGTCAATGTCCTAAGACCCAAGAAATCCATCTTGAGTAGACCAGCATCTTCGGCAACACTATTATCAAACTGACTGACCAATAAGTCTGAATCTTTGGCTACCGAAACGGGAACATAATTGGTGATGTCATCTGGCGTAATGATTACGCCACAGGCATGTATACCTGTATTTCTAACAGAGCCTTCTAGTTGTTTGGCAGATCGAATCATCTTACCGATATCATCTTTCTGCTCAGATAATTTTCTGAAAGCATAAGCCTTGTTGATGTCATCCTTGTTCATGTTAGATTTCAACTTGGCGCTGATATCTGACTCTGCTAGAACATCATTAAGACTGGCGCCTAGTTGCTGCGGAAAAGATTTGGATACGCGATCTACATCTGACAGCGGAATATTCATCACACGGCCTACATCCCTGAGTGACATTTTAGCGGCCATCGTACCATAGGTGATAATCTGAGCTACTTGGTTTTTGCCATACTTGTCGATAACATAGTCCATAACCCTTGACCTACCTTCATCATCAAAATCTATATCTATATCCGGCATCGAGACTCTTTCTGGATTCAGGAATCTCTCAAATAGTAAGTCGTATTTTATGGGATCAATATTGGTTATTGCCAGACAATAAGCTACCGCTGATCCTGCAGCTGACCCTCTACCTGGACCAACCTCTACACCTATCTGTCTAGCTGTAGTTGTAAAATCCTGAACAATCAAAAAGTAACCCGGATAACCAGATTGATTAATAACCGATAACTCAAAGTCTATCCTCTCCTTTATGGGTTGCGTGATTGTGCCGTATCTTTTTTGGGCACCTATATATGTTATGTGTCTGAGATAATCTTCTTGATTAGCAAAACCTGGAGGCAGCGGGAACATAGGTAACAATACATCCCTCGCTAACTCAAGTGTCTCCACTTGGTCATAGATCAACATTGTATTGGCCGTAGCCTCAGGAATATCTGAGAACAACTTGTTCATTTCCTGTTGCGTCTTGAAGTAGAAGTCTGTACTCGGAAACTTGAATCGATGTTCTTCTTCTAAAAGGGAGTTGGTATTAATCGCCAGCAAAATGTCATGCGACTTAGAGTCCTCCTCTTCTACATAATGGCAATCGTTAGTCGCTATGATTTCTACGTTGTGCTTGCGAGCAAACTTTATAAGAACTTGGTTAATGTCTTCTTGACTATACTTGGAGAAGGTTTTCTGACCTTCTTTATTGGTGATGTTTATTTTGTTTTTTCCAAGGCCTTTATGTCTCTGCAATTCAATAAAGAAATCTTTTCCAAAAAGGTCTAGCCACCACTTTAGTGCTTCTTCTGCTTCTTCTATTCTGTCCTGCGCTATCAGACTCGGCACCTCTGCTCCTATACAACAACTTGTTGCAATGATGCCTTTGTGATATTTAAGAATGATCTCTCTATCTATCCTGGGGAATTTCTGGTAGAGTCCTTCTGTGAAACCCAGAGAACACATTTTCATAAGATTCTGATACCCTTCAGCGTTTTTGGCTAGAAACAACTGATGATATCTCCTATCTTTTTCTCCTTTGGCCCGACTGAATGATTGTATGTGCCTGTCCTTAACAAGATAAAATTCACAGCCTAGAATGGGCTTTATATTCCTTTTCTTGGCCTCAGCAGCAAATTTGAAGGCTCCAAACATGTTACCGTGATCTGTCAGTGCCACCCCTTTTTGGCCATCTGCAACAGCCTTATCCATCATTTTACCGATATCAGATGCCCCATCGAGTAATGAATACTGGGTGTGGCAGTGTAAATGGCAAAATTCTGACATATTGAATAGGTTTTAGGTAACTGTCTGTTGTAGACAAAGTTACAAAGAAAAGATAGGGTATTTAACGGTAAACTCCTCTTATACTTATAAGAAACCAATATTGATAGAATTTGTTATTCACTTATTAAAAGGCCCGAAATGGATAGAGTAGAGCGAATTTGCCTTAGACCTAATGGTATAACAAAACAGGTGTTAATTTTTACTATATCGACTAGAATCAAAAACTAAACCGATAAGATAGCTCCAGGAAATACTGATTAAGCTCACTATCAACTTCATAAGTACTGAGGTTCGTGTTATTTAAGTATTTAGATACCGTTGGTCTCAGATATAAACTTGAATGTTGGTTTAGCTTTGTGCCAACTGTTACAGCTGCACGGAGACCCACCCCTATGTTCTTTTTATATATAGGTTCGTCTTCTACTTTAGAAAAAGTAAGTGTTCCTGTTTGAATTTTACCCTCAGTCAAATATTGGAGGTTTGTTATCCCTGTCGCTTCCATGCCTAGAACAAGTTTTCCAAGTGTTGTTTCACATCCTATTGTTAGAGGAATATTAATTTGTCTGTATGTTATATCTCCCTTGTTGAAATATGTCCCAGTTGTTACTTGATAATTTAGAACAGTATTGTCCACAACATCTTCTAGAATGACATTGTTTTGCATGAGCTCAAACTTGTCTCTGGATAAGAGAGTTTCTATTCCAGATTTGACATAAAACTTGTCAGACAATCGATAACCCAACTGTAATGATGTTCCCCAGGTATACCAGTTTTTTTCTGTGTTCTTTCTATAATTAAGTTCTCTGGTGTTAGTACTTGTAACTTGTGTATTATGAAAACCTACCAATCCACCTAAGTCAACAAATAGTCTGTTTTTCTTAGGTTTTTTTTGAGGATGAAGTTTTGTCGAACTATTAAATGTTGGGTTTGCTTTTTCTGCTTTCGCAATAGAAATAAAGTGTTCGTTCTTAACAAGTGCTACTATTGTGTTTAGCTTGAGTAGAGATGGACTTGTTTCTTCTTTTAACGCTTGTTTGTTATTAGTTTGGTGTTGGTTTTCTTCTGGAACACCTGATGGAATCAATAGAACTGTTTCAATGTTTTTACTTTCCTTTTGAGTCTTAGTATCTGCTTTGGAAACTTCAGAAACCGTTTGCGTATAGCCAGCTTTTTTATTTGTCGCTTCCTCACTAT
>JALZVB010000079.1 GCA_023300835.1 Saprospiraceae bacterium
AAACGATAACGGAAGAGTTGGAATAGGAACGATTACACCAGGAGCAAGATTTATGGTTATAGGAGAATCAGGCGCACCGACGATGAACATTCTACATGATGGCGCTACTCCTATGAACCCTGCCTTGAGAGTTAATGAAAATGGAAGAGTTGGAGTTGGAACGATTGAGCCAGGTGCGAGATTTATGGTTATAGGAGAATCAGGCGCACCGACGATGAATATTTTACATGATGGCGCTACTCCTACGAACCCTGCCTTGAGAGTAAACGACAATGGAAGAGTTGGAGTTGGAACGATTGAGCCAGGAGCAAGATTTATGGTTATAGGAGAATCAGGCGCACCAACGATGAATATTTTACATGATGGCGCTACTCCTACGAACCCTGCCTTGAGAGTAAATGAAAATGGAAGAGTTGGAGTTGGAACGATTGCACCAGGAGCGAGATTTATGGTAGTAGGCGAGTCAGGCGCACCAGCGATGAACATTCTGCATGATGGCGCTAATCCTATGAATCCTGCCTTGAGAGTAAACGACAATGGAAGAGTTGGAATAGGAACGATTGAGCCAGGAGCAAGATTTATGGTAGTAGGTGAGTCAGGCGCACCAGCGATGAACATTCTACATGATGGCGCTAATCCTATGAACCCTGCCTTGAGAGTAAACGACAATGGAAGAGTTGGAGTTGGAACGATTGCACCAGGAGCGAGATTTATGGTAGTAGGCGAGTCAGGCGCACCAGCGATGAACATTCTACATGATGGCGCTAATCCTATGAATCCTGCCTTGAGAGTAAACGATGATGGAAGAGTTGGCTTAGGTACGACTACTCCAAAAGCCAGACTAGAAGTATCCGATGGAGACGTTTATTTGAACGATTCTACTAGAGGAATAATACTGACTTCTCCTAATGGAAACTGTTATAAAATCACTGTCAATATGCAAGGACAATTAGATAACAATCTTATTACTTGCCCAAACTAAATTAAGAAGACATGAAAAAATTAATTTTAATATTAAGTATTATTCAGATCGTCTTTTTAATCCCAGTATCAGGCCAGTTATATAATGATGGAGCGGAAGTCACAATACAAGATGATGCCCTTTTATATATTGAAGGAAACTTTATAAACCAAGGCGGTACTATTTTTAACAGCGGACTTATAGAAGTAGGAGGAGACTGGGAAAACACTGTTTCTACCAATCCATTGAATCCAGGTTCTGGTAACGTAGATCTGGTAGGAGGTGACCAAGTGATCGGAGGAGACTTTAATACGCTTTTTAATAATTTATCGCTGAGAGATGATCAGACTATTACACTTAATTCAACAATAGGAATTCAAAATACGGTCAGCTTAGCTAACGGTACAATAGATTTGAACAGAAACACTTTGCATATTTTAAATTCGTCTAGAGATGCTCTTGTTACTAGTGGAGGAAATGTAAAAGCAGAAACAGCTGACCAGTATGGTTATCTCAGATGGGACATATCAGATAAAGCTGATGGAAATTATAGTATACCATTTATAAGTTCATCTAATGTAGAAATACCAGTGACATTTGAAATCACTGAACAAGGGAATGGAGATTTAGGTTATTTGTTATTTAGCACATTTAATACAGATGAAGCCAATAATCCATTGCCATTAGAAGTAACTAACTTAGAAATAAAAGGTGCTGATGATGGACTAAACTTAATAGACAGGTTCTGGAATATCCAAGCTGTAGATTACACGATTGCACCTAATACTAGTGCCTCATTTACATTAGACATTGATAATGATTTGGGTGGTCTTAATGCTATTGACTTAGATAAGTTAGAAGTATTCAATTGGAATAAAACCACAGGTGATTGGAGTTCAATTGGTTTAACTAATCTAGATGATGACCTAGTCGAAATTGCAGTATCAAATGTTTATGGAGACTACGTAATAGGTTCCAATGTTCCGACTGCAGTTATTGATTTAGAAAAATTAGTGGACATATCTGTTTATCCTAATCCAACTGAGAATTTCATTTTTATCACCTTAGATGGAGATGCAAATGAAAAAGTAGATGTATCACTAATAAATCAGCACGGAAAAATTGTTCTACAACAAAGTGAATTTATCCAAAATGGGACGAATCAATTCAGAATCGACCTTGAAACTTTACCTGCAGGAATTTATCATTCTGTGATAATTGGAGAGACTAGAAATGGCGTCAAGAAATTTGTGAAATTGTAGAGTTACAAACTTAAATAGTCAACAAGAAAAGTGCAAAAATACACTTGAGGTCGCATTTTACTTTAGTTGACGAATGCTAATCTGGTTTTCGTTTGCCTTTATACACAATGATTTCTAATGCCATTTTTCTTTAAGATGTCGTATAAGATTTTAAGAAGAAATTTGTTTAGAATAAGACAAAAAAACGCAGGCATAGCCTAGCTATGACGCGTATGGTATAATAGTCATAACATCATAAGATACTATAGCATGAATTAAGTATAGTTGTTGACGATTTGTTTGGCCCTTGTTCTTATGAGCAAGGGCTTTACTTTTTACTATTTAGTTGAAATGACTTTTTAAGAAAGTTTACGTGGCCTCTTGAAGATAGGAACAGTACTACACGGTTCGCCATACATGATACTCTGTGCATAGGGCTTGAGTAATTGTGTCAGTTGGGCATAGGCAGATGGCGGAACAGGTTTATTACTACAGCCTTTTATGATAACCCTTTCGTCTTGGTATACTTCGGCATCAAAAGAAACTAATGTTCTGTTGTAATGCAATGACAGATACTGTGCTGTGTCACCTTGAAATATTTCTGAGGCATGTTCTGTCAGATTAGATGAGATAAGCATGTAGGCCCATACAGGAAT
>JALZVB010000080.1 GCA_023300835.1 Saprospiraceae bacterium
AATCAGATGAAGAATTCTTATTTAACTATACATTACCTGTCAATTCAACATTGACTAACACGGCAATGGATAAGGCAATGGTATACTTCAGAGGATTCCCTATAGGTGAATCTATGAATATGTCAACTGTAATAGTAGAAGCTAATAGCGAATGTTGTATTGGTTCTTCACTTTGTGATATGTCATTCAAACCTAGTTCAACAGTAGATGCAACATGTGGTGATTCAAATGGTAGTATCAACTTAACGGTTGCGGGAGGAACTGCACCTTTTAGTTACAACTGGAGTAATGGCAGTAGAATAGAAGATCCGTCAGGGTTAGCGGCAGGAGCTTATAGTGTTACAGTAACTGATGCAGCATCATGTGTTATTAATACAATAGTAAATGTTGTAGGTGGAAATTGTCCTACTGGAAGTATCGGAAATAAGATCTGGTTCGAAAGACCAAATGTTAATGACGGAGCAGAAAACGTTTTCAGTGCATCAGATTCTACTGGTGTTGTAACAATAAACTTAATAGATGCAACAACTGGATTGCAAGTACAGACGATACAGAGTGATGCTAATGGTAACTATTTATTTACTAATGTACCTCCTGGTTCATACCAAGTAGAATTCATGGCACCAAGAGGGTATACATTTGTAAAAGCCGGTGATGCTAATTCTGACGAGAGTATTGATAGTGATGTAGTAGTAGATCCTAGTGATCCAAGAAAAGGTAGAACACATGTATTTATACTAGCAGCTAATCAACAATTGTTGACAATTGATGCTGGATTCAGGAATGCATCATCTGTCGTAAGTATCGAGTTATTAGAACTTGTTGCTAAGAGAGTTGATAATGTTTCTCAACTTAACTGGGCAACAGCAACTGAGGTAAACAGTGATTACTTTGGAATAGAAAGATCTTCATCACTTTCAAGTGAATTTGCGGAGATAGGTACAGAGAAAGCAGTTGGAAACAGCAGTAGTCCTTCTTATTATGACTACAGTGATAATACAGCTAACTTATCTGGAACTTACTATTACAGATTGAGAATGGTAGACTATGATGGAACAATTAGTTATTCTAACATAGTATCAGTAGAAGTATTCAATGACAAATTAGATGAACAAAAAGTATCAATCGATCTATATCCGAACCCTGTAATAGAGCAGGTAAATATAGATATCGTTACTGAATATGATTCTGTTGTTGAAGGTGGTGTTTATAATGCAATCGGTCAATTAATCCAAAAGATTGATATTGACAGTGTAACTGCAGGAAAAACCACTGTTAAAATGGATGTTTCTGGCTTAGAATCAGGTACTTATTTAGTACGTATCAAAGTTGGAAACCAAGTAATATTTGAAAAAATGTCAAAAGCGAATTAAGCTTTAGTATATATCAAATAAGCTAATAGGAGGCTGCCCCAGCGATGGGGCAGCCTTTTTTTGTTTTTTAGAACTTAAGTATATTCCAAGATAACAATAGACTCCTATTTTAAGTAGGCCATTTAATACACGAAGAAGGGGAGCTATTTTGCCATGCTTTTGTTATTATTTATTAGCTTGTCGTCTTTATTTGACAAGAAACTAACCATGTCCTCCAACAATATATTCTTAGACTTAATTACCCAACAACATAACCTCAGTCGACAAGCAGTCAGTAGTGTTGTAACCTTACTCAATGATGGTTCTACAGTGCCTTTTATCGCACGGTATAGAAAAGAAATGACAGGGTCTATGGATGAGGTTGATATAGAAAATGTAAGAAATTCTCTTTCTGATTTAAATGATTTAGTCAAGAGAAAAGAAACAATTCTTAAAGCTATAAAAGAACAAGATGCCTTAACGCCTGCATTAAGTAAGAAGATTGAAAATTGCTGGGACAAAACCCAATTAGAAGACATCTACCTGCCATATAAAAAGAAGCTAAAAACCAAGGCTACGATAGCACGACAAAATGGACTAGAACCACTAGCTAGAATAATTACGGAGCAGAGAGACAGAGATCTTTTTTTCAAAGCCAAAAAATTTGTCAATAAAAAAGTTCCTGATGTCGAAGCGGCATTGGAAGGCGCAAGACATATTATTGCTGAGTGGATAAGTGAAAGCGCTAAAGTCAGAGAAATCATAAGAAAGACATTCCAGCAATCAGCTGAAATAAAATCTAAACTCGTAAAATCTAAGAAAGCAGAAGCTCAGAAATATGAAAACTATTTTGAGTTTAATGAAGGACTTAAGCGTTGTCCATCTCACAGATTATTGGCAATGTTCAGAGGGGAGAAAGAAGGGTTCTTACGTATAAAATTAGGCATAGATACAGAGGTAGTACAAAGTAAGGTAGAAAGAATATATATCAACAATCGAGACACAGATCCAGCCGATCAGATCGTCATAGCGATAGAAGATTCTCTTAAACGTCTAATCGTTCCATCTATAGAAAACGAAACCAGAAAAGATGCTAAACTAAAAGCTGACAAGGAAGCTATCCATGTTTTTGCTAATAATCTGAGGGAGCTATTACTGGCAGCTCCATTAGGAACTAAGAATACTTTGGCCCTAGATCCCGGTTATAAATCTGGCTGTAAACTTGTGATTCTTGATAATAATGGAGAACTGATTCATAACACTAATATATATCCGCATCCTCCTCAGAATAAACTCCGAGAGTCTGGTCTTACGATAGAACATCTGTGTCGAGAGTATCATGTAGAAGCGATAGCAATAGG
>JALZVB010000081.1 GCA_023300835.1 Saprospiraceae bacterium
GGAAAAAACAATTGAACGATTGTTCCTTGTTGTATTCCCTCATCGGTGGAACGCTGTGAGTTTACTTTCATAATCTGCTTATGATCTTTTTTATATAAAAGCTGTAACCTTTCTTTTATAATTTTTATTGCTGTAGGTCTTGTAACCTGATTTTCTTCTATTGAATCTGGATCAAAACCTTTGCCATTATCTTTTACAGAAACTATAAGTGATTCCCCTTCTAAAGAAAAGGTCACCTCAATCCATCCACTAGTTTCTCCTTCTTGAAAACCATGTTTTATAGCATTTTCTGCAAGCGGCTGAATGATGAGAGATGGAATTTTCATTCTACTATCTACTTCGGGTTCAATTTTAATATTAAAGTCAAACTTGTCTCGGAACCTCATCCTCTCCAATTCTAAGTAAGTTTTAAGAAACTCAACTTCTCGGTCTATTGTTATAAACTCCAATTTGGATAGCTCTAAACTACTCCTCATTAATGTTGCAAACCGAGAAAGCAAATAATTAGCTTCCTCTGGTTCATTGTTGAAAACGTAATTCTGAATAGAATTCAAAGCATTGTATATGAAGTGCGGGTTCATTTGGTTTCTTAATGCATTTAACTCCGCTTCTTTGGTTTTAAATATGGCCTCCTTTAGTTTTTGCTTTTGCCATTCTTTTTCAGCAAGCCTGTTTTCTCTTCTTTTATGAACCATAAATCCTATCAATAGTACTGCCAAAAGAGAGCATAACTTGAATAAGATTGCGTCTGTAAAATGCTGATTAATCTTAAATTCATATTCGGCAGGCTTTTCTGCCCATTCTCCATATTTGTTTTGGGCAGTTACGATAAACTTATAACATCCGGGGTTAAGGTTGGTGTACTGTACGTATCTACCTGATGTACTTGTCCAAGTGGTGTCTTGATTTTCACCTACCAAACAATATTTATAGAAAGGTACATTTCTGTCCTTACTGAATGATACACCTGTGTAGTAGAAGTTAATGTCATTCTTATCATGATCAAATTCTTTGAATTCATAACTAGATTGAATCGTATGTGAAACAGTGATTGAATCGAAAAACACATTCGTTTCTATTTGTTTTTTTTCAAGATCCTTAGGATCAAAACTACATATCCCCTTTTCTGTAGAAACCCATAGTTCTCCGTTGAACGGGGTTATATCTAATATATAATCAGATAAGATGCCATCAGTAGTGTTGATCATTATAGAACTCGTTACTGTTAAAGAATCTAAGTTTTCCATTTCATACTCTATACGTTCTATGCCTTTGTTTGTACCAAACCAGATTGTGTTTTCATCAAAATAAATGCAGTGGCCTAGGGCCGTGGAATTTGAGCTGATTTGTCTTGCTGTGTGGTCGTGCTTGTTGAATAAAACTAGGCCTTTGCCTACTGTGGCTAAGAGAATAAGGTTGGAGTTGAAGTTTTGGATGTCTGACATTCTGATGTCTAGGAGTGGTGACGTGTTGATATGTTTAATATTGAAGTCTAATGGATTAAATGAAGAGAGGCCATTACTTGTGATCAACCATACTAAAGAATCATTTTCTTCCAAGAAGCCATATGTGTATGAAATAGATCTATGTTTATTGTGCGAACTGAATACCGTTCCATAGCTTTTATCAATCATATAAAAACCATGAGTTCCTCTCAAAAAATATCCATTTTTTAATTCTAGGACTACTCTTCCTGAGCCATATTTGTTTCGTGAGTCATTATCTATTGTAAACTTATCTTTAGAAATCCTTAGTTTTGAAAGGTTGGGTAGTAGTAGGTTGTCTCCATTGTTAGAAAAATTAGGAAAAAAAACATCCACTCTATCCATTATAGTATATACCAAATTTAGATTCTTATTATAAAACCTTATTCCTTTTCCGTCTTGAATTCCACATATTAAATAACCTTCAAAAGAATCTAACTTGACTACTTTATTATTAGACGTAGAATTGTGTTTAAAGTTATAAACTTGAAAAGACGCAATAAAAAACAAACCTTGTTGTGTAGAAACCCAGAAGTTATTGTTGATGTCATTGAAAACATTTGTAACAATTACATTGTCGAAATATTTGTTAATTAATTGCTTTGTTGTTGTATCATAAACTAGTAGTCCTTCATTAGTACACAATAAGAGTTTGTTATTATCTAACTTCATCTTATTTATGCTTAACGGAATACTATCTATTAAAAAGGTCTCATTATTAGAAAAGTATTTTATTTCTGAAAAATGACCTTTTAGCGTACTTCTTGCGCTGGATATTTTATGTTTTGTTCTTCTATCTAAAGAATAAACTATAGTTTTTTTATTTCGATCGTATAAATTGTTGAATTTTTTAAAAGCTTTAAAGTATACAAACTTGTATTTGTTTTCTATTGATATCTCGTCATTGATATCTCTCAGTTCTAATGTGTCTTCTGGAAAAAGGTTAATAGTTGAATCATTTAGGTCAAAAGAATAAACTTCAGGATAAGCTTTGTGTCGATATGATGGCTTTAAATATAATACGTACCGAGATGTTGATTCTAATTGAACTATATCTAATACCCACTCCAAATTATTAACCTCTTTAAGCCCCTTATTAACCAGCGGCTGTATAAATCGCTCACCATCATAATATGTCAACATCCCATTGGCCCCGCAGAACCATAGGTTACCTACATTGTCTTTGATGATTTCAAAGTTGGTGTTATCGACCAACCCATCCTTAGTAGAATAATTTTTAAACTCGTATCCGTTGTAGCAACTTACCCCACGGTCGGTGGTAACCCAGATCTGGCCTTTGTCATCTTCTTCTATATCATAAATTTCATTACTAGGTAATCCGTCTTCGATACCATAAACGATATGATATGGATCTTGCCCAATCACTTGATCAGTTACCCAGGCAAACAATATAACGATAAGAGTCGTCCTATATAAAAATGAAATTGTCAATACTTTAGCGTTTATTAGGTGCTGACGGCTTGCATCAATGTTGCACAAATTATGGCCCCATAGGTTCCCAGTGCATACCCTAACACAGCCATCAAAACGCCAACAGGAGCTAAACTCGGGTCAAAGGCAGCAGCAACAATGGGTGCAGACGCAGCACCACCTACATTGGCTTGACTACCTACCGCAACAAAGAAAAACGGCGCTTTAATAAGCTTAGCTACCAATAACAATAAAGTAACATGAACGAGCATCCAAATAATTCCTACGGCAAATAAACCTAAATTATTGAGAACCTCCCCTAAGTTCATTTTCATTCCTATGGTAACCACAAGTATGTAGATAAAAATTGAACCCCAACGAGAAGCGCCTATGCCTTCTAGTTTCCTGAATCTTGTGAACGAAATGGCAAACCCGAAAGTTGTTGCAATAACAATGAGCCAAAAGAAATGTGACATCAATGAGTTAAGTCGCAACGAGTTGAGTTGATCTTTAAACCCTGACATATAAGGCGACAAAATATCAGCTCCCAAATGTGCCAAACCTACCCCGCCAAACGCTATTGCTAACAAAACAAATAGGCCTGAAGTCGTTGGCATCTTAGAAATGCTGGCTCTGTATTCTTCGACCTTATCCTTTAGTGCTAATATAGAGCTGTTATCTGCTTTTAGATATTTGTCTATTTTATCTGATCTGCTCGCACCGAATAACAAGAAACCCATCCATATGTTAGCGACTACAATGTCAACAATAATCATGGTTCCAAACAAGTTATCCTTTACTTCAAATATTTCCTTCATGGCAGTCTGATTAGCACCACCACCTATCCACGAACCCGCTACTGTAGAAAAGCCCCTCCAGATATCTTCTGGCGAACCACCTATCAGATCTGGTGCAATAGCACTGACAATAAATAAAGCGATAGGACCACCTAAGATAATTCCTAAGGTTGCTGTTAAAAACATAATTATCGCCTTAGGACCTAAGTTTTTAATCCCTTTGATATCTATACTGAGACACAATAAGACCAAACTTGCCGGCAATAAATATCGAGATGCGACATAATATAATTGAGAATGTCTCTGAAAGGATTTGTAGGCATCTTTTGGAACACCGTTTTCACTTAGAAAGCTTGTTATCCCGTCATAACTTAAACCAGCTGGTAGGTTAAGTTTATATTGAGAAACCAAATCCATTACTCCACCATCATACCAATGTGGTGCAATAAGCCCTAATGGCCAATACAATAGTGCGGGAATAAAATAAGCCAATAAAAGTCCCGGAACATAAGTGTAGAACTTCTTCCATCCAGGCGTATCTAGCGAGGAAGTATGGAATATAACAGCCAATACGACTAATAGTATTCCTAAAACTACTGCATCACTTGTAAAAACGGGGCTCAGTGCTAAAAACATAGTTTGTTATCTTTTTGGTAAAACCATATAGGGATTGAAGATAACAAATTGTCATTAAGCTGTCACAGCTATTTATGTACGAAAACAAGTTATCTCTAATCTAGGTTATCAATTAGAGCCGTCCATATACTGAGTTTCCCTTTGTTCAATTGTGTCCAGATCGGTCTTACTCTGCCATCAATAACACTGATGTCGTTATAATCCCCAAAAAACACGGATGCAGAGGGAATAAAAGAAGTATCGTTGATCTTAATGTTTTCAAAAGATGTCCCCCCATCTTTTGAAACAGCTAGGTAAGTATCAGTAGAGAAATCTTCATGGGCTCGGCGGTCATAGAAAACAACATATATGTAACCCGTAGATTCATCGACGTCCATCCAACTGAGAAACTGATGCTTTCCTGGTACATCATTATTCACTCTTATGGGTTCTGACCATGATTCTCCTTCGTTCTCTGATTTGGCTATCCATATATCTGTATCATCTATACCGTTACGTTGGTCACCCCAGTTGACATAGATCGTTCCTTTATAGGGAGAATCTGATCTGTCGACAGCGGTAACAGGCATACCATTGCATCTACTCAATCCCGGTATGTCAATAACCCAACCTTCTGGCTGGTCAGAAACAATAAGGTCTTCCTCCAACCATGTTTTTCCTTTATCATATGATTTATCAAAATATATTTTTTCATTAAAGGCCCAGGCTACATAGATTTGTCCATCAGGACCAACACAAGGCACCGCGCCTTCTGTTGTATTGTCTTCATCTAGACAGTCTCCTTCTCTCTGACTCAGTACAACTGGATCTGTCCATTTCTCTCCTGTATCTGTTGATCTAGAGAACAAGATTCTTGACCTATGTTCTTCTAGAGGGCTATCATATAAATCAAACTCTGTCCATGTCACATATATATCATTCGTCTTCGGATCTATGGCTAACCAATGCTTGTCTTGATCTTTAGGGGATCTGGGTAATGTGTAGGAGCCATCACTCCATGAGATGCCGCCATCAGTGGATTTCTGGAAGACAATTCTATCTAGAAATGATGTGTCAGCATATGCTCTTCCGTTGGGATTGGAAAGGTGGGCATAGAAAAAATTGCCTTGATAATCAGCCTGTATAACGGGGTCTCCATAAACACCATAACTTGACCTCAATTTATCCTTTTCCCATGTTACACCACCATCATCAGAAAAGTAAACCCGATCTAATATAGCACCAGCGACTATGTTATCAGGATTAGTCGGGTTGATGGCTATCGAAGGTTCACAGGGACCATAAAGCGTGCCTTGATCTATCTTAATCGCTTGGATAACAAGGTCAGTGTCCGTGTTTATGGTGGTCTCAATAGTGTCTTCTAGTGAAACAATTGTTTTTGGGCTACAACCCAAAAAGAAAAAAAAGGCCAATAGTGTTAAAGTCTCTGAATATCTCATCTTATTAATAATGCTATTTATGATATGGGGTCGCAAAATAAGAATCATTGTTTATTATTCTAACTTTGGATAATTACTCATACCTAATGACATGAAGATTATGCCGTTCTCTTATCTAAACGATAACCCACTAATGTCCTTTTTTGATGTTTTCTATAAAGTATACACTAGTGTCTTATTAATAATCATTGTGACATGTACTGGACTTTTTTCTCAGAATTGGTCACTCAACGAATTGTCTCCTTTGCCACAACCCATATCTAATAATGCCGTAACGTCTGGAGTTGTTGATGGGAAAACATATGTTTATAGTTTTGGTGGAATAGACAGTACCAAGTTATTTTCTGGGATACAACTCAGTGCATATAGGTATGATGTCAGTGCTGACTTGTGGGAAACATTAGACCCAATGCCTGACCCAAGAGGAGGTAAAATTGCCTCTAGTGCAGATCGTATCGGCGATACTATATATATCGTGGGTGGGTACCACGTTGCAGCTAACCTATTTGAAACAACCTCAAGTGTTGTGCATCGTTTTGACATTCAAACCAATAGATTTATTGAAGATGCCGCTAGACTTCCTGTTGCCATAGACGATCAAACACAGGTCGTTCACAATGGAAAATTATACGTGATCTCAGGTTGGAGTGTGAATACTAATCGCAGAAATGTACAAATATATGATCCCACTACAAATACATGGGACAGGGCTAATCTTTTGGAAAACAATAACGACTATAAGGTTTTTGGGTCTTCTGGGACAGTAATAAACAATGATATCTATTATTATGGCGGTGCAACCTTAGCGGGCGATTTTGAAGGTAGTAATGTGCTGCGTAAGGGTACTATTAATCCTGACAATCCACTTGATATAGAGTGGTCACTAATCACACCAGATATCAGTCCCATAGGTTATCGTACAGCAGCCGTTACGACAGGTAGCCTCATTCATTTTGTTGGTGGTTCTAATACAACTTATAATTTTAACGGTATAGCGTACAATGGATCAGGAGGCGTCTCTCCTTCTGAAACCATATTAACCTATGACCCTACGATTCCAGGCGAGTGGAATATTAATTCTATTCCTAAACTTCCGATGGACCTTCGTAGTATTGCTCCTGTTGATGAAAATGCATTTATCATAGCCGGCGGAATGGAAACGGAACAAAAAGTCAGTGACAAAACTTACCTACTTACTTATATAGGCGAACCCAACGCTACTCTAGATAACAACAATATTCTCAATCTTTCTATTAGCCCAAATCCCGTAGGAGATGAACTCAATGTATTGATTACTGAATCGATAATAGATATGAAGATATCAAACAGTCGAGGCCTAGAAGTTTTTTCAAGCCCTACAAGTGGAACCGATGTTAAACTTGATATAGCTGCATGGGAGAGTGGCATATATTATCTTCGTTATAAAAACAAACTGGGTCAAACGTTTTCTCAATCATTTTTTAAACTCTAACTATAGAATTGTCATGATAGACTCTGCCCGATGTACCATGCTGATAAGAAGACCCATTGAGGAAGTCTATGAGGCCTTTATAAACCCAGAAGTTACCAGTATGTTCTGGTTCACTGCAGGGTCTGGAAAATTAATAGAAGGCGAAAGTGTCACATGGTCTTGGGAGACCTACAACCTAACTATTCCAGTAGAGGTTATTAGGGTTGTTCCTAACGAAAACATTGTTGTCAATTGGGGAGAAGGGAGAATGAAATCTACTGTAGCTTGGGAGTTCAAGTCACTAGGGGATTCTAAAACCTTTGTAACTATTATCAACTCCAATTTCAAATTAACACCGAAAGAACTCTCTCTCCAAATAGTGGATTCCACTGGCGGATTCACAATGGTCCTGGCAGGATGCAAAGCATGGCTTGAACACTTTGTACAGTTAAACCTTGTCGCAGACAAACTTCCTGAAGAGCTGAGGCGTTAACGATTTCCGTCAGTCAATTCTAAATGAAGCATGAGTCTAAACCTCTTCAGGTTTTAGAATGATTCCCGAATAGTCTATATTTAAGTTTTTACCAATATTTTTCATATGGCCTTTGACGAATATCAAGCAGAGCGGATTACACGTATATTCCAAGACAAAAAAGCAAGTTTCTTCACTAAGAAGATGATGGGCGGTCTATGTTTTATGGTGAATGATAAAATGGCTTGTGCCGTTCATTACGACAAAAAGAAAGAGACAGACCTACTCATGGCTAGAATAGGGGAGCTGGCTGAGCCAACGGCTAGAAAGAAACTGGGATGTGTGCCCATGGATTTTACGGGTAGACCTATGAAAGGTTATGTGTTTGTAATGCCTGAGGGCTGGGACACAGATATAGATTTAGAATACTGGATAGATTTGGTTCTTGATTTTAATCCTTTGGCGAAAGTCAGTAAGAAAAGAAAGAAAAAGGTTGAATATTTCTAGCGTATCAACATCAGGAAAAGGTAGAATGTTTATGTGGTTATTTGCAATAACGGCTGGCATCGTGCTTTTTTATTTCAATGTATTACACCGGTATATGCCTGGTGATGATTACATGTTCCGTATGATATTTCCTGCAGAAGGGGAGATAGGAACGGAAAGAATACTTTCCCTCTCAGACTTTATAGAATCCCAAATAAACATCTTCAACAATTGCCATTATAGAATACTTGTACATTCATTGATACAAGGGTTTTTGCTATTGCCTAGTTGGTGTTTTGATCTAGTCAATACTTTGGTTTTTCTAATACTCCCTTGGTTACTTATCCCTGAAAAACTCAGAAGTGATTCCAACACTTTATACCTATTGCTACTTTGCTTTATCTGGATCTTTCACTTTGATCTAGGAAATGCTTACTTCTGGACAACGGGTGCTATCAATTACACTTGGACACTGATACCATTATTATTATACGTAAAGACTTTATTGAAAATTGTAAATGGCAAACAACATATAGAACGACATTTATTATGGCTGTCTCCACTTGTTGCGAGTAGTAACGAGAATGCTTTGATCGCATTGTTTATAATGACTGCTGTTGTCATGGCACTCCACTATTTGCGGGACAAGAAATTATCAACTTCCATGTTGTTGACTTTGGTGGTTTTATTATTAGGTGGATTGGTCATGGTGTTTTCACCTTCAGCAGCCGCTCGTATGGCTCGTGAACCATTTCTATACGACAACATATTATCCAAGGGTATTGAGTTTACTAAACGCAGTGTTTTTTACTTACTCAATTACCTACCTATAATTGGCTTGCTTTTATTAGGTAAACCCCAATGGTACAAATCTAAACTAGTTATTTTGCTTTTGACGGGTATTGTTTTTCTTTCTTTTATCAGCATGTTTGCCGCACCTATATTCGAGGCCCGATCTGCTGTTTTTGGATTTATGGTAGCCATTATGTTAGTACTGGAAGTCGTCAAAATAGAAAAGATTAACTCCTGGCTGATTCTATGTGTTTTCTTGTTTTCTATCATTGTCACGCTAAAACGCTATCCTACCTTCTATAAGACTTCTGAATTGATACAGAAAAACGAACTTTCTCTTTTTGCTAACAAAGGTGCCAATAACATTAACCTTAATAGACAGTGTCTTTCCGGTCTAGAGAACTATCATATCTGTTATGATATCGAAGATAGAGATACATATATTAACCTCAGTTTAGAACGCTACTACAAAATAGGTTCAGTCGAACTCAACCCAGATCATTCCCCACGTACCCATTGGCATAAATGGAAAAAGAAAATGTCGTCGCCCGAAAGATGGAAAGAAGGCATGGTTGGCAAAAACATCGGCGACTACACCGCTTATTTAAAAGAAGAAAACAATACGTTACAACTCCTAATAGACTTAGGAACAGAACCTTATCCTGAAGACTACCTTGTGATCATGCGAGGCGCCAGAAAAAACAGTCTAAAACATAAAGCGTTACAACTCTTACCTGATCGCTGGACCATTTACTTATTGGATTATCTAGAGATGACGGGTAACTATAGTAAAGGAGATGAACCATTGCTAATGCGTCCGCAAGATGGACATACTTATTCCTTTAATTTGATAGCGGACGTTGAGCAATATGATTACTTGCTACTGAGTCTCTATAGTTTTAATAACCATACTACGGTTGGGGGAATTTATATGTTGGATTTATAAGACTAGTGATTCTTTTCTGTTAGATTTCTATCCAATAGAATATCCGCAGCGCGACTATCAAGTAGTGCATGAAAATCCGGAATACGATGCGGCATAAAGTCCATCAATGAATCTGGTTGAAAAGCCGTTTGATTATTTGAGATGATCTTCACCGTTTGTTGTATAGAATCTACCCAGTCTTTATTGTTATCAAACTGTAGATGAAAGTTGTTCTTATCAAGTTTTTGATCTGTCAGTTTCTGACTGTCTACTGATTTTAATAAAGAATCCAATTCTATAACCCTCCTGTCTTTACTGAGATAAAAAATATGCCCAAAGCTGTTTCCACAATCTGGAAATACCGTTATGACTTCTTTATCTTTTGTGGGAATAAGTTGTTGTATTATTTTATCCAATTGACTGTACTGCGATGGTAGAATCGTACGACCATCTATTTTAAGAGTTACAATTTCTCCTTCTTCAACTCTCAGTTCTAGGTTCTTGTTATCCGCTGTTTTCTGGATATGGAAATTGTTTCGCTCAGGTATCGTGTCTAGATAAAATGCGATGTCTCCGATATCCTGGGGACAGTCATCTATAAAATAAATGTCTGGCGTTGTGATACTTTCTTCTTGCTCTGGGCAAGGCTCTTCCTTCTGTATAAATCCGAATAAGGTTAAACATACTACAACCGACATAGTTATTCTCAGAGGATTATTATTTTGTGTTTGCTTTACACTTATAAGCCGTTTTACTCTATTAGAAAAGTGGCTTTTCTTTCCTGCAAATCCTAACGCTGGTTCTAAGCCATGGTGTCCTAGTTCTTGGAGTTTTATCAACGTTTTGGCATAGACCACTTTATTAGATCCGTGTTTTATCGCAAGGTCGTCACAAGCGTTTTCCCTTTCTCTTCTTATGATAGCCGATATAAGCCAGATGGCAGGATGGAAATAAAAGATGATTTCTGCAAATGCTAATATCAAATTAAAAAGAATGTCGTGTCTTTTAATATGTCCCATCTCGTGAGAAATAATGGCTTCTACTTCTGTGGTGCTCAGTTGATTTATCAAACCTATAGGAAACAATATAATGGGTTTGAGGTATCCCACGACCATAGGTGTTGTGATACGAGCAGATTCTTTAAAGAGTATTTCTCTATGTATTTTGAATTTTTTGTTAAGCTTCTTGATAAGAGGATATGCTAAACCAGAAACACTATGAGCCTCTTGTGTAATCTGTTTCAAGTAAGACCAGCCAACTAGGAATTTAAGCAGAAATAAAAGGGACCCTAAGAACCATCCACTGAAAATGACATTGGCATAATGTGATAAGTAATCGTGACCGATAATCATCAAAGAGGCGTAGTCGTTTTCTTGAATGACGATGTCAGGATTACAATCAGAACTCAAGCCGTTTCCTGTAGAATAATAAATACAGAATGTAACCAGACTAGTAAGCAGGACCATTCCCAAAGAAAACATTCCGACTCCAAATCGAAGGTCTGCCTTACGGTTAGGCGTAAGTTTCAGGATCACCGCCAGCAGTAGCGCAATCACAATAAGCTGCCATACGGAATGCACAAGCGTCCATGTTATAGCGTAAACAAATTGTGATGAAAGAATCTCTGTTAACATGTCTCTTGTTTACTTAGCTTCTTGATCTTCAATGTTCCTAATCATTGCTTTGAGCTCATCTAGTTCTTCTGTTGTAGCTTTTTCATTACCCAGCGCTTGCATAACAAGACTCATCGCTGACCCTCTGTAAGCTTTATCAATAAAGTTATCTAGTAGATTGCGTTGTATGTTTTTCTCTTGTACGGCTGGATGGTAGATATGCGTTCTTGCTGTTGTATCCCTTGTGACCAATCCCTTTCCGTTCATGATCTGCATAATTTTAAGAGATGTCGTATAACCGACCTCTCGCTTTTCGTTCAACAGTTCATTGACCGTTCTTACAGAAGAAGGGCCTAGTTGCCATAGAACTTGTAGTATTTCTAATTCTGATTCTGTAGGAAATGTTTTCTTAGAGGTCATATACAAAAGTTATATAACTCAATATATACGAATACTGTCGTAATGTCAACAAGTTGATACGAATTTTGTCGTATTTAAGTAGTCTTTAACAATTTAGTATTTTAGCAATTTGACTTTACATCGAGGTATGAGTAAATGTCGCGATAAGACAATTACATGCCATCCTAAGGGAAATCAAGGTTTTACTTCTCTGCCGACACGACCTCCAATGGCCCTCTGTTATTTCCTACGAGTAACAATTTTTCATTGTTGGTTTCTATATCAGTCATAGATTTGACATCGCCAGGAATATACAATCCTGATTCATAAACTTCTAGAACATCCCATTCCTTATTACCTAAGTTGATAAGAACTTTTCCTGTTCCGAAGTCTGCTCTACCTGTTTCTATTTCAGACTGATAGAGGTTTCCTCCTATTATGATATCTGGTTTTTGATCTTTGTTTACATCCATAACTACAGCAGCATTTGTAGGGGCAGTTTGAGCTTCAAGAGGTAACGCTGATATCGTAAATTTTCCTGGACCACTTTGATACAGAACAATACTCTTGAAATTATCAACACTATAATTAACACCACTATTGAGATTATCTCCGTAGATATCAACGACACTAGAAATAGAAAAATCATGATAACTAGCCACCTTGTTCTTGAGCCCAGGAATCTGCTCCGCAGAACAACTCTTTCCTCTTACGGGGTACTCTTTGTCTTTATAAAAAGTACTGAGTACAATATCATAACTACCACTAGAATCCATATCAGAACTATATACTTTGAATGGTTTGTCTGCGCTCGCTTTATACTTATAGTTCAATCCTAAGTTACCTATGACATAATCATCATAACCATTTCCATCCAAATCATGAGTGGTAATACTGTTCCACCATCCTCTCGGAGAAGACGACAAATATGTTTCTGTTGCATTAATAAATGTGCCTTCTTTCTGTACATAAAAAGAAATGGGCATCCACTCCCCTACAACCATTAGGTCTGGTTTTTTATCCCCATTAAGATCTATCCATACGGCATCTTTGACCATACCTGCCTGGGTCAAATCAGAATCCGGCATTATTGTAAATTTTCCTTTGCCATCATTAACTAGTATTGCACTTTGTCCTGATTGTGGATATTTCTTAGGTGTCAGTAGTCCTCCGATATACACATCCATGTCTCCATCATTATCATAATCACAAGGTCTCACACAACTACCTGCGTAAGAATGCTCAGGTAATTTTCCTTGAGAAAATTTTCCGTTGCCATTATTAATATAAAGACGCGGTTGATAGAAATGACTTGCTTCGTCAAACTCATATCCTGCACTTGCGACAATCAAATCGAAGTCTTTGTCCCCATCCACATCGACAAAAGAACTTCCGCCATCTTCGTATTTGCTTTCTAACTCAAACAGTTGAGAAGAGGCGCTTTTAAATTTTCCTGCCTTCGTCTGTACATATAGTTTTCCAGCCTGCCCTTTGGGTGAACCGATATAGAAGTCTTCCAAGCCGTCATTGTTTACATCTCCTTTAGATATAAACGGCCCTTGTTGGGATACCTTATGGGGTAACAAGACTTGTTCTTTATAATCATCATAACTGTAGTTCTCTTTCTGCGCATAATCAATGCCATAGTCTGAAGGCGCCTTTTTCTGCACAAGAGCAATGTCTTTTCTGTCAAACAATTCTTCTTCTATTCCGTCATTGTACTTAACTTCCACTACAGTATTAGATGGCACTTGTGTCAAGGTTTGCTTTTTGCCGGAAGGCCAAATGATTTCTATTTTCTCAGCTACCGTTTCTTTACCTAACCCAAAATGTATAAAACTTTCTGAACTAGACTGGTACCCTCTTGTAGTGAGTAGTTCTCGATAATGCTTGGTGCCATTGGAGGTTAATATCGCTTTTGCGCCAAGCGCTACATGTTCTTTGGAAGAAAGCTTGAGTCTAATATAATTGTTGTTTCCTGGTGTTACGTTTTCTATAACTTGAGAAACATCACCCAAGTTATTAACAACAACATCAAGGTCTCCATCATTATCAAGGTCTCCATATGCTGCGCCAGTTGATATTGTATTCTGGGTATGTCCGCCCTCCTTGGATACATCTGTGTAGGTAAGGTCTTCATTCTTCTTGAACATGACATTGGGAATCTTATCTATAGGACAGCTCATGGCAAAAGTTGATGCTAGTTGATTCATCCTATTCATATCTCCTTTTAAGGCCATCATCTGGTCGTCAAATTGCTTTCTTTTATCCTTATTGTAAATGTCTCTCCAATAACCATTAGCAACAAATATATCTTGGCGACTGTCATTATCAGCATCCATAAACAGACATGACCAACTCCAATCAGACTTATGCATCCCCGCCAATTGCGATATATCACTGAAGGTTCCGTTACCATTATTAAGATGTAGAAAGTTTCTCATCTGATAGTAATTATATTCAATTGTATCTATCAAGAAATTAAATCGCTGCACTGTCTGCATTGACATACTTGCCTTCTCTCTATAATAATCACTAGGCAACATTTCTACCACCATTATATCTGGATAAGGGTCATTATTAACATCTCCAGCATCTATACCCATAGAGCTCCGGCTATTTTGTTTCAAGGCAGTATGCGTAACATACTCAAATGTGCCATCTTGATTATTGTGCAATACAATATCTTCTTCCTCGTGATCTACAGAAATAAATATATCTGGCCAACCATCAGAATCATAGTCAGTTGTAGTTACCCCCAGACAGAAACCATAACTCAGTACACCTGACTGCTGGGTTACATCGCTAAACTTGTTCCCATCGTTTCTGAATAACCGGCTAGAAAACTGTGGCACGGGGTTCTTGAAGTATTGAATATGTGTTCCCATATTTATAAGCCTATATCGCGGATGATTTGCTACAATAAGATCTAGGTCTCCATCCCTGTCATAATCAAGAAATGAAGCGCCAATGCTGTAGTTCTGATCATTTAGGCCGAGCTGTGCACCAGCTTCTCTGAAGGTTCCGTCTTGCTTGTTTATATACATTAAGTTGGCCCTCCTTTTTGGGTCATCTTCGTATGATTTGCATATATAGATATCTTGCCAGCCGTCATTATTTATATCTGCAACAGCAATTCCTGTTGTCCAATCATTAAGTATTATTCCTGTTTGATCTGTTATATCTTCGAACTTTAGGTTGCCTTTGTTTTTATAAACCTTTCCGGGGACCATATTTCCCGTAAAAATGATGTCCTGTAACCCATCATTATCTAGGTCTACAACAGCTACGCCACCACCGTTGTATGCATTAATATAGTTGAAGGGGTTCTTCATTTTAGGTTCATCCAAGATGTTGGAAAAATCTACGCCTGTCTGTTTAGACGATAAGTATTTGTACTGCGGTATTTTGTTTTCCGTCTTTGCTATGTTTTGATTTATACTATTGTCATTGCTACAGCCAACAAAAAACATTGCCAACACTATAATTTTAAAAATTATGTTTCTCAAAAGTTCGTTTTAGACAAACATACCTCTGTTTTGTTGTGTTCAAGTGCATTCAAACGTTAAAGTTGTTACCCTTGCTTATATAGCAAGTTGCAGCCTTGTTCTAGCACAAAAACTTCCCTTGTCAAAACAGGGGGTTTATTATTTAAACATTCCTTAGAACAGTTACAGGAACTTTATTAAAAGCTTGGTGGTTATGTAAGTTGTTGAAAATGCTAATTTCATTACATTTTAAAAAATAGCGCAAATTTCTCATCTAGCTTTTATATAAACGAAGGTTTTAGGTGACTTGCTTTTTATTACTCTTGAATAATAAACAACAAAACAATGAAAATTATTTACACTTTATTCATCGCAGTTATTACAACAGGCGTATCTTTTGGACAGGTGTCAGAAATGTCAGAAAGCTTTAGCTTAGGTACTCAGAATGCATATGTTGTCGAGATTCCTGATGCAGACAAGAAAACGACAGAAAAAATATGGGAAAAGGGTCTTAAAAAATTTGGAAAGGTCAAAAGAAATAAAAAAGCTGGCGAATGGTATTGTCTGCAATGTGATGTGCCCGGGATATCAACACCTACTAATGTTTACTTCAAAGTAAAAGAAGGAAAAGATCAATCAACCACTTATACTTACTTTGACGATGGACAGGGGTTTGTAAGTTCAGAAAGCAATAGCACTGCGTCTGCAGCCATTACTGGTGCTCTTATAAGTATGAGAAACAATGTATGTACAGAGGTGTGCACTAGGGCTTTGAAAAAAGAAGAAGATGTTCTTAAGGACAACAAGAAAGATCAAAGTAAGCTTGAAAAAAAGAACAAGGACCTCCACAAGGATATTGAGGATTACAGAAAAAAAATATCTGAAGCGGAAGCAGACATAGAAAAAAACCTACAAGCTCAAGAAGAAGCAAAAATGCTTATAGAAAAACAAGGAAAAGAAGTTTCTGCAGCAAAAGATAAGCTCAATAACGTAGGTAAAAACTAAACTGACTACATAAGTTATCCACAAAGCCAGAATATAATGTTCTGGCTTTTTTAGGTTTAACGGCAGTTAAAAGACTCAATTAAAAGGATTTATAATTAATGACATTGTATAATGTGTAGAAAAGGCCCTTTAATTCCACACTATTGAAGACCTCACTAACATTTTTGTTATAATCGCCAACATCTTTACAACGCTGTATCGTTTCGGCTCAATCCTTATTGTTAGATTTGTACTTACTTGCTACTTAGTTACTCAAGGGTAACGTTTTCATTTCGACAATTTAATGGCACAGAAAACAGACAATTACAAGAATAAAGGGTTTAAGAAAACCCCAACTAATGACTTTCAATACGGGAAGGTCATGCCTCAGGCACTAGAGCTTGAAGAGGTTGTCGTAGGAGCGGCTATGCTTGATAAAAATGCATTCTCTGTTATCGTAGAAAAACTCAAACCAGAAGCCTTCTACCTCAAGGCACATCAAGAGATTTTCACAGTAATGATGGAGATTTTCTCCGCCAATAAGGGAATAGATATTCTTACCGTGCATGAAGCGCTGCAGAAAAAAGGCATACTAGAGGAAATAGGAGGGATTAATTACCTCATGGAAATCACCAACAAGGTAGGGTCCGCAGCCAATATAGAATACCATGCTCAGATAATTCTTCAGAAGTTTATACAGCGATCTCTGATAACTGTGTCTACGCAGACGATTACAGATGCGTTTGAAGATAGAAAGGATGTACTCGAGATGTTGGATGATGCTGAGCAAGGACTCTTTAACATTACAGATCAGAACCTTAACACCGGTTTCCAGCGATTAAGCGAGGTTGCCGTTAAGGTACAACAAGAAATAGAGGCCCTATCCCAGCGAGAAGATGGCTTGACCGGTGTTACAACGGGATTCAATGACCTGGATAAGATGACCAATGGCTGGCAAAGCTCAGATCTCATCATTATTGCCGCGAGACCAGGTATGGGTAAGACAGCGTTTACGCTTTGTCTGGCTAACAATGCTGCCGCATCTGGCAAAGGGGTAGGTATCTTTTCTCTGGAGATGGCCGATAATCAATTGGTACAGAGGCTTATCGCCATGGATTCTATGATATCTGCCAGTAGGTTGAGAGAAGGGAAACTTGACAAAGAAGAGTGGCCAATTCTCCACTCATCCGTGGAAAAGCTATCCAATATGCCCATTTTTATCGATGATACACCGGGTATAAACATCTTTGAACTCAGGGCCAAGTGTCGTCGACTCAAGCAGAACCATAACATAGGGCTTGTCGTAATAGATTACTTACAGCTGATGAGTGCTGGAGATAGCTCCAAGAAAGGAAACAGGGAACAAGAGATATCTTCTATATCAAGAGCCCTCAAGGGAATGGCCAAGGAACTTAAGTTACCTGTTATTGCCTTATCACAATTGAGTAGGGCCGTAGAGACAAGGGGTGGCAACAAGAGACCACAGTTGTCGGATTTGAGGGAATCTGGAGCCATCGAGCAGGATGCCGATATTGTAACATTTATATATAGACCAGATTACTACGAACTAGCGGATGGCGAAGAAATACAAGAAAATCTAGCAGAAATCATTATTGCCAAACATAGAAATGGTAGTCTAGGAACAGTAAATCTTCAGTTCTTAAAGCAATACGTGAAGTTTGTTAATAATGAAAATCTAGATTTTAGAAACATGTCTGGTGATGCGGGAAATATCTTTGGTGACGGCGGAGACAGTTTTATTACAAGACCGTCTAAGTTGAACATGGATTCCTCAGAAGGCGGAGAGGATATCTTCTTTGACAGTTAAAAACAGAAAGTGCGATGTTACTTTTGATAAAAGTACTTCCATTCTTTTAAAACATACAAACCCTTTAGGAATATGAAAATGCGGTTGAATAAATATATAGCCCACTCTGGGGTATGTTCAAGAAGAAAGGCGGGCGACCTTGTTAAAAACGGTTTTATTACTGTCAATGGAGAACTAGAAAAGAACCCTGCTATCGAAGTGACTCACGAGGATAAAGTAGAATATCTAGGTAAAGTTGTAAAGCCTGTAATAAAGAAAACCTATCTGCTTCTCAACAAGCCCAAAAACGTCATTACCACAATGAAGGACGAAAG
This sequence comes from Saprospiraceae bacterium, assembly GCA_023300835.1. GTDB lineage: Bacteria > Bacteroidota > Bacteroidia > Chitinophagales > Saprospiraceae > RFSX01. Next base: position 18,539 of record JALZVB010000081.1, read on the forward strand.
AGGACGCAAAACCGTATGGGACATTGTAGAATCTAAGGTAGAAGGAAAGGTGTTTCCGGTAGGGAGGCTAGACAGGAATACAACTGGCTTATTATTATTAACTAATGATGGAGACCTAACACAACAGCTTTCTCACCCAAAAACAAAGGTTAAAAAGATATACGAGGTTGTTTTAGAAAGACCTTTAGAAGAGAAAGATCTCGCCACTATTTCACGTGGTGTTATGCTAGAAGACGGCTTAGCTAAGGTGGATGTCATCAGTTATATACAAGAAAAGAGTCCTAGACATATCGGTATCCAACTCCACAGTGGTAAGAATCGCATAATCAGGCGGATATTTGAACATATGAAGTATGAAATAGAGACCTTAGATAGGGTCTATTTTGCTGGATTAACCAAAAAGGATCTCCCTAGAGGGTGGAGTAGATTCCTGAAACCTAAGGAAGTGATCATGTTAAAGCATTTTACAAAGTAAGCATCTATATTTGCAGCCGTGATGGAAGCGTGGGAATTAGAATTCAAGTGGTTACAACTTAAGCATAGACTTACTAAGCTTATGTCAGGTAGTAAAATGCCGGAACTTAAGAGTATCCTATTCTTAATAGGTGTTCAGGAATATGGAACCGTAAGAAAGGACTTCTCCAAAGAAGAGAAAAGAGACATGATGCATATTGCCGCCTGTTCATTGCTAGAAACAAGGGGATATTATAATTTTGCTGGACGAGATGATGAGGGTTGGCCACACTGGGATGTTGCCATGCCATTTGATATAAAAGGCCTAGGAGAACAAGAACACATACTCAAGGAATGTATTATTGAGTATTTCGGCAAGCTTGATAATATGACAGAGTTAGAAGAAGAATAAAAAGACTTTTTTATAAAACATTAGAATAGAACCCTTACGGTTAAAACAAAATTACTTTAGAGATATGAAAAAATTGATCTTTCTTTTATTGGTTTTAGGTACGATAATGTCTTGTTCACCTAAGCAACAGTTAATACTTTTAGAAACAGATTATGGTAACATGGAGATCAAACTCTATGACTCAACACCTCAACATAAAGCCAACTTTCTTAAGCTTGCTCAAGAAGGTTTCTATGATGGTACGCTTTTTCACCGTGTTATAAATGGTTTTATGGTACAAGGAGGAGATCCAGAATCTAAGGGAGCTACTGCTGACCAGAGGTTAGGAACAGGCGGACCAGGTTATTTAGTGCCAGCAGAGATAGGTGGTAAGCACTTCAAAGGTACATTAGCTGCAGCTAGAACAGGTGGACCAAGTAATCCTGAGAAAAAATCTTCAGGATCTCAGTTTTACATTGTACACGGTAAAACCGTTGATGATGCACAGTTAGATCAATTGAGCAGCCAGAAGGGTATTACATATACGCCAGAAGAAAGAGCGAGATATAAAAAAGATGGTGGGGTTGCCTTTCTTGATAATGATTATACCGTATTCGGCGAAATTGTATCAGGAATGGAAGTTGTCGATAAGATTGCCACTACTCAAATAGGTAACTCTGACAGACCCGCCAAAGATGTTGCAATGAAAGTATCGATTATTAATAAATAAGCTAATTTGATATCATTACTGTTTCAGAATGTCACTTATGTTCAAGTGCGACATCTTGAAACAGTAATGATATATAGCTTTTCAATGAAGTTCAGAGTGAAGAGATTCTCGATATATATCATCTGTTTGACAATGTTTTCTTGTGCTAGACCTATAGCTGAGTTTGCAATTCCTGCATCTAGCAATACAGCACCTGTAGAACTTACATTTGACAATAGATCTGAACAAGCTGAAGACTATATATGGCGACTCGACGAGAAAGTTGTCTCACGAGAATCCATATATAGTCATCAGTTTATTAACTCTGGTCGGTATATCATATCACTTGAAGCCATCAAGGGCGGAAAGTCAACTACCAAAAAACAAGAAGTTATCATCAATGCCCCTGAAAAGTGTCATGTATTGATGGAGACCTCACTGGGTAATATGACCTTCGAGCTAAGCGAAAAAACCCAAGGACACCTTAAGAACTTTACAGCCCTTATCGAATCTGGATACTATAACGGATTAGCTTTTCATAGAGTCATAGATGGGTTTATGGTGCAAGGAGGTAATGACAATACAAGAAAAGAAAAGAAAAAATACGATTACCCAGCAACTATCCCCCACGAGATAGACCCTACTTTACACCATTACCAAGGGGCACTGGCTGCTGCAAGAATGCCAGATAGTGTAAACCCTGAGAAAGCATCCTCCGGGACCCAATTCTATATCGTCGAAGGTACTGCTCAGAAAACCAAAGGACTCAATAAAATGGCCGCTTCTAAGCTTTTTACCTATACCCAAGAACAACTTGACAAGTATATAGAGATAGGAGGAGCGCCGCAACTAGATGGAGAATATACCGTTTTTGGGTATCTCGTATCTGGAATACATGTATTAGAAAAAATATCTTCTGTAGAAACGGACAAAACAGACAAACCTAATGAAGATGTTCGTATAATTGATATCAAATTTATCCAATAACAACACAGCGTGCAATGAGTAATATACTTGGAATTGATGTAGGTGGCTCAGGAATAAAGGCAGGCATAGTAAATGTCGATACAGGTGAAATGATAACAGATCGCCATAAAATATTAACCCCTTATAAGTCTCCTAAAGACTTCATGATTAATGTCATTAATGAACTAGTGACACATTTTGATTGGAAAGGCAAACCCATTGGCATAGGCTTTCCAGCCGTTATTATGGACGGTCACTCTAAGACAGCAAATAACATTCATGAAACATTTATAGGTTTTCCCATTACTCAAGCTATAGAACAGGCCACACAATGTAAAACTGTTGTTATTAATGATGCTGATGCCGCCGGAATATGCGAAATAACTTGCAGAAAAGGTATCAACACTGATGGTACAGTTATATTGTTAACACTAGGAACAGGTATCGGGTCAGCCGTATTCGTAGATGGAAAACTCCTCACTAATACAGAATTAGGGCAAATCATTTTCAATGGAGAAGTAGCAGAAAAACTTATTTCTAGTGTCGCCAGAGAAAAAAGAGAGATAAGTTGGAAGCAATATGGTGTTGAACTGGGTCAATATCTAGACTATATCGACAAGCTGTTTTGTCCAAAACAGATTATCATTGGCGGTGGAATAAGTAAAGTCTTTGATAAATACAAAGCTGGTTTTCCTAAACATATGAATATAATCGCAGCGGATCAACTCAACAATGCTGGAATCGTAGGTGCTGCAATGGCCTCAAAAGTATATGGTTAAGCTTATTTTGTACTGCATTACACTTTGGGCTTACGAACACATTGCCTTTAAATTTCAGACTTGCGCACCTACCTATGTTCAAAGTACATGTTATAGTTAGGTGTACCTATTCCTTCCCTCTTTAGACAATCGGTTTAGGCTATCGGTTTCGAACAAGAATTCATTTTCAATGAAACCTTTCGATCAAGCCTTAAGTTAAACAAATTTCTTTTTAAGTATTTAGCATACCTAAGCTTAACTGGTCTACTTCTTAAGACCTATTTCTCTCAGCCTTTGGTCCAGATACTCTCCAGCAGTAATAGACTCATAAGCCAATGGCCTATCTTCAGTAACACAACTTTCTAGACAAGTCAAGTCCATCTCGCTACGTGGATGTAAAAAGAACGGTATACTTAACCTAGGCACATGCCACAACTCCTTAGGTGGGTTTACAACCCTATGTGTTGTAGACTTAAGGTAATTGTTGGTCAATCGTTGTAACATATCACCTACATTGATTACAATCTCATTTTCCTCAGGTGTAATATCTAACCATTCGTTATCAGCATTAAGCAATTGTAATCCTCCCGCTGATGCACCTACAAGCAACGTAATGAGGTTAATGTCCTCGTGTTGTTCTGATCTAATCGCAGATTTAGGCTCATTAGTAAGTGGAGGATAATGTATTGACCTTAGAATACTGTTTCCCTCAGATATATAGTTATCAAAATAACCTTCTTCTAGATTTAGGTGTAATGCAATCGCTTGTAACAAAGCGCCTCCTGATTTCTCAAATGCCTTATATAATTGTTCAGACAAGTTGTTAAACTCAGGAACCTCGTCCACTTTTACATTATCTGGATACTCTGCCTTTCTTGCATGACCTGGATCGACATATTGCCCTATCTGAAAGAACTCCTTCAGGTCTGCTACTTGAGAATGCTTAGCATGCTCTATTCCAAAAGCCGTATAACCTCTCTGTCCAGCTAGACCATCCAATAGATATCCTCTCTTTTTTGTAACAGGAAGTGAGAAAAACTCTTTGGAACGGTTATAAAAACCATCGACTACCTCTTGTGGTACACCATGATTAACAACACCTACAAATCCGACCTTATGAAATGCGTCGCCTATCTCGTTGACAAACTCTTGTCTCTGAGCATCTGTTCCTTTTGTAAATTTATCTAGGTCTACAACGGGTATAGTACGTTTCTGCATGATGTTATTTTTCTAATTACAAAGATAAGCTATTCTCTTTGTCAATAAAAGAGGGCCTTATTTGTTAGCTAGTTTACGTTTTTTAACATTTCGGTAAATAAAACTGACACCTTTAAGACATCAAATGAAATGCCAAGGTTTCGATATGTTAAAGTGACCTATATTTGAATCAGCAACTAAAAAACCAGGGCCTGTTGAAATAAGCTCACCAAGATATATCTATCTATCCAACAAAACCTGTGTGGTTGATCGACTAATCAACCTTAAAAAACACTTTTTATTTTAATTAAACGACAATGGAATATCCAACTTGTTTATTAACAAGTTCGAGATAACTGCCATTATTATTAGAATAAAGACTTAACGCAAGTTTATAAGGAGATCTTTAATTGGGTCTCCTTTTTTTATGCCCCATTATCAACACTGTTCTTATCTCCATTCAAATGTCCCTATCATACGTGCTATATCTTCTTTAAGAAAGTCATAAACCGGGGCAATAGAATCTCTATTGATTTTATCTTTAAAGTAAAGGCTCCCTCTCAGAAAATGTGTTGTACTATCTGTTAAGAAAAACTGTATCGGTGTAGCCACAGGCCCACCCAACTCAAACAACAAGCCATGAACATCCTTCTCTGGGTATTCTATCCTCAACTCATCTCTATAGTCCGCTTTAATATTATGCTTGTCTGCCATTTCAAAGGCATCTTGTATGAGCTTTTCAAAATAGGCACTGTTCTTTACGGGGTGATAAGAGAAATGTAAATATGCATTGAGCGACTCACAATACATATCAAACCAACAAGGGTTTATTTTCTCATTTGCAGCAGCTGAAGTATCCTTGATAAATAAAAAGTAGTCCGGACTTTCCATCGTAAACATACAATCAGCTTGGTCCGTAAGCGTATAACTTTTCTCTGGATAGATAACCCTAGGATATATTCTTGGCTTGGGTAATTGTACCGGCGCCTCTCCACAACCTATTGTGAAAAGTATTAATAAGAGTGACACGATTATCTTGTTATTACTCATATGCTCAATATACATGAAGTCAATTATTGTAGCCTCCTAAAAGACAAATTTTTTCAATGCCAACCACCTAAATCGAATGACATATTTTCCCTTAAGGTATTGTCCTTTTAAAGTATAGAAAGCAGCTATTGCTATAGATGCAAAGTATTTGAAAACGAACTCAACCAACTTGAATGGATAAGCCCATTTCTTTTTACCAAGTATTCTCAGTTTTTCCTCCGAGCCCAATAAACCACTTAATTTATCAAAATTCTTATCTGTTAATCTTTCCGCATCTATATGATGATGAACCATGAGCTGTGGTAAATAATAAACCTCTTTAGAAAAACGGAGTACCTCATAATATATATACTTGTCATCAGCTCTCCACTTCAAGTCATTATTAAAACCATCTGTCTTCTGTAGAATACTTTTCCTATAGGTCATGCTACAACCAGCAGGATATTTTTTTCCTTTACACCTAAACCTTTTGTCTCCAAAATCTATAGCCGTAACCATCATCCTCAAAAAAGGAGAATACCAGTCTGGTTCCATTGTCTCATATATGGGAATAACCTTTCCACCTACTCCTGCTAAAGTCGATTCACTTACAAATGCCTTCTGTAGCTCTTCCAAATAATTAGGCGTCGCCATTCCATCATCATCTATGTAACTGACAATTTCATATTGTGCTTCAGCAAGCCCTCTGTTTCTTGCATAGCTTAAACCTTGTTGCCCCTCAAATATCATTTTTATATCATAGTCCTTGTTATTGTCTATAAATGTGTTTACCAGAGCTTCCGTATTATCTGAACTATTGTTATTGATTACAACAATTTCAAACTCTGAAGCATGCAACGATTGTGACACAAGGTGTTCCAGTGAACTCGTGATAAACTTAGCTCTATTGTAAGTACATATTATGACGGATATACGAGACATTAAGAAAAATGTTTTATGATAGGTTCTCTTTCAAATGCATCAATAAAAGAGTCTTGCGTTAAATTTATGACTTTACAAGACTTATCAATGGCATACCTATTTAATAAATGATAACTTTTAAACGAATAGTAGAATTTCTCTAGTACTTCGTGTAAGTGCCTGTTTCCTTTACCCTCGTTCTTATGCATTTGTTTAGGCGTCGATGTATTCTCATCATAGAAATGCTTTTGGTTAATAAGCACTTCGTTTTTATCCCCAATACTTATTTGTGGTAACCAAGAGTGATCTGCTCCTAATAAGTATATGTTTCTAAATCCACTGTTTATGACCTGTAGAATAGACGGAATCAACACATTATGTGGCCGAGGACTTCCAAGTCCTCTAGAAAGAAAAAACCTAGAGACTGGATAAAAACCTTCTATAGGTGTTGTGTTATAATACCTAAGGGATATGTTTTTGTTTTCTTCTACCTTATTGACAAAAGTTCTGTTTTTCTTAGCCGAAACAGGTAAGAAAAATGTCAACGGCCAAGTTGTTTTATCTATTAGAGATTGTATAATCTTAGCTCTCACTGATACGTTATAATCTACAGCCGTGTCATTATAGAATCCTGGCGAACATATAATAAAGTACGCTGGCTTCAATGTTTGAAACGCATCCGTCATTGGGAATCCGTTTACACAAAGCAAGGTTTTCTGCTCTAGTTGCGTTTGATAAGCCTTGTAGTCTTTTTT
>JALZVB010000082.1 GCA_023300835.1 Saprospiraceae bacterium
CTATAATAACTTGAATCAGGATATTAAAATTCTTGGTAAAGACGGTGTTGTAAAACCTGTTTCAGAATTCCTTGAAACCCTTATAAACGTTAAGAAAATTACGAAGTACTATTTATGTTTTCCGAAATAAAAGAGTACTTTTGTACCTTGATATTAGTTAACCTATTGACATTATTTAATTCAAATTTAAAATCAACCATGAAACAAGTTAATCTTATTTTATCTTGTCTATTGCTAATTGGTTTGGTCCAACTTAGTGCCCAAAGCAGCCCACCTGAAGCAGGAATGCCTTCAGAACCAGGGAAGTGCTACGCTAAGTGCCTCATCTCAGATCAGTATGAGACAATTACGGAACAGATCCTAGTAAAACCTGCCACTACCAGAGTACAGATTGTAGCTGGTACTACAGAAACTTTAAGCGAACAAGTATTAGCTTCTGAAGCTAGTTCTGTTCTTAGTGTTTCTCCTGCTACTTTCGAAACAGTATCAGAGCAAGTTCTTAAATCAGAAGGTACTTCTAGTGTAAGTATCACTCCTGCAACATTCGAAACAGTTACAGAAACTGTATTGGCTGCTGATGGTGAATCTAGTTTAAGAGTTCAACCTGCAACTTTTGAAACATTAACTGAGCAAGTGCTTAAGTCTGATGGTACTTCTTCTATAAGAATTACACCAGCAACTTTTGAAACAGCTACAGAAACTGTTTTATCAGCTGAAGGGACTTCTTCTGTAAGAATTTCACCTGCCACTTTCGAGACAATGAGTGAGCAAGTAATCAAGCAAGCTGGTGGTACTTCTAACGTAAGAATCACACCTGCAACATTTGAGACAGCTACAGAGCAAGTTCTTAAGTCTGATGGTGCTTCTTCTGTAAGAATCTCACCCGCAACTTTTGAAACAGTAAGTGAGCAAGTTCTTTCTAATACTTGTGCTGCTGGAGGTTCTTCTGCTGGAAACTACCTTAATGTTTCTTTCCAATCTGGATCAGCTATCTTAACAGGTGGATCAGCTTCAGAAATTTCTAGAATAGCATCTTCATTAGATTGTGGTGCTGGATCTTCAAGAATTATCGGTCACACTGATAGTCAAGGTTCTGAAACTGCAAATGCTACTTTATCTAGAAATAGAGCAAAAGCAGTATATGATGCATTAGTTGCAGCAGGTGTTTCTTCTTCTTGTCTTTCTTATGACGGCATGGGAGAATCTAGTCCAATTGCAGACAATAATACATCTGCTGGTAGAGCAAGAAACAGAAGAGTTGAGCTTGTTGCGCCTTCTTCAGGTGCTACTGATGGTGACCCTAACTGTTTAATTGATTACAGAATCGTTCCTGCTTCTTTTGAAACAGCGACTGAGCAAGTATTAGCTTCTGAAGGTGAATCTACTGTAAGTATTACACCAGCAACTTTCGAAACAGTAACTGAGCAAGTTCTTAAATCTGATGGTACTTCTACTGTTAGTATTACGCCTGCACAGTTCGAAACTGTTGAAGAGACAGTAATGACTAAAGATGCATACACAACGATTAGAGTTGTTCCTGCGCAATTTGAAACTGTATCTGAAGAAGTATTAGTTCAAGAAGCTTATGAAGTTCTTAAGCCAATACCTGCTACATATGAAACAATAACTGAAACTGTACTTTCTAAAGACGGTTACACAACATTAAGAGCAGTACCTGCTACTTATGAAACTGTATCTGAGCAAATACTTAAAAAAGACGGTTATACTACACTTTCTGTAACACCTGCTACATACGAGACAGTATCTGAGCAATACCTTAAGAAAGCTGGATATACAACATTACAACAAGTACCAGCTGTATACGAAACAGTAACTGAGACTAAACTTTCTAAAGATGGTTATACTACATTAAGAGCAGTACCTGCAACTTATGAAACTATCTCTGAAGAAGTACTTGTTAAAGAAGCTTACACAACATTAAGAGCTGTACCTGCAACCTACGAAACTGTAACTGAGCAAGTACTTAAGTCAGATGGTTATACTACATTAAGAGCAGTACCTGCTACTTATGAGACTGTAACTGAAACAGTACTAAGCAAAGAAGCTTACACAACATTGAAAACAGTACCTGCAACTTATGAGACTGTATCTGAAGAAATCCTTAAAAAAGATGCTTACACAACTCTAAGAGCTGTACCTGCAACATATGAAACTGTTACCGAAACAGTAATGAATAAAGATGCTTACACAACTATAAGAACTATACCAGCTCAATATGAGACTGTTTCTGAACAAGTTCTTGTAACTGAAGCAAGTTCAAGAATGGAAAAGAAGCCAGCTAGATATGAAACTGTATCTGAGCAAATTCAAACTGCTCCTGCTTCTACTAAATGGGTAAAAAAGAAAGCTGACAAAAACTGTCTTTCTGCTAATCCTGAAGATTGTTTAGTATGGTGTTTAACTGAAACACCAGCTCAATACAGAACAATCACTAAAAAAGTAAAAGTTGCTTTAGATGAAGCAGGTTGGACTGATATGGGTGACGAATATGTAAGAACTATTGATATTCCTGCTAAGTACTCTACAAGATCTTATAGAAAATTAGTTTCAGATGCAACTACAGAAACTGTAGATGTACCTGCTACTTTCACTACAATTTCAAGTAGAAAATTAGTTACTCCAGCTACAACTGAGTCAGTAACTGTTCCTGCAACTTATACAAC
>JALZVB010000083.1 GCA_023300835.1 Saprospiraceae bacterium
AGGATCTTGCATAGGGTGATTCTGAAATACTTTTCTATTTAATGCGTCGACAGTGTCAGTGATATCTGCGGCATTCGTTTTTGAGAAGTCATTTATCTTAGAACGATACCTAGTATTAAATTGTATATTATCTGGGTCAACTATACCTGCTTTAATATATGCTTTAGTTTTTTTAGAGCATCTACATGGATTATCTTTATTTACTAGGCCGCATTTATTATTCATCCATTGGTATATATCTTTTCTGGCTCTCATGAGTTTTATTCTAAAATTTCCACTTGAAATTTCTAAAATCTCTCCGCCTAGGTTATGATCAACATCAAATAATTCTCCTAGTATATATACCATGCGTTGCTCTCTAGACAAGCACATTAACATTCCTGAGGTACAACTAATTCTCAACTCTTCTATAGTTTCTTTTAATTCGCTTTCCTCTTGCTCGTTTAGATCCGAACTTGGCATGGCTTCAATACTATTAAAGTAGCTTTCAAAATCAACTACACTATATTCTGACTTTCTTTTTTTCGTATTTAAAAAATGATTGACGGTAATACGATACAACCAAGTTCTGAAATTACTCTTGCCTTCAAATTTAGACAAACTCGTAATCGCTTTTATAAAAGCCTCCTGTGTCAGATCTTCAGCATCTTGGGTATTACTAGTCATCTTTAGCGCAAGGTTATAGACAAAAAGTTGATGACGAACAATTAGATTCTGTAATGCTTTCTTATCTCCTTTAGTACCTAGTCTAACAAGTGCAATATCTTCGTAATCTGTGTACTGTTCGGAAAATGGGTTGTCCATAAGTCAGTTATTTTGAAAGTAGTATAGGTGACAAATTTATTCTAACTAGTCAAAAGATATCAATATAATTTTTCATCTGCTGATGAGACATAACTTGCAGGTACACTTATGTTATTAAGACGTAAATAAACGCCTAACTGCGCTCTATGATGTACCGTATGATTTAACACATATCTACGGATAGCCGTTTCTTTTCTTCCGGAAAACATAATTGTATCACCATTTCTCATTGTCCAAGACTCCATAAGTTGCTCGTTAGTTGTTGCGCATAACGCTTTTTCACCTATTTCAATATTGACTTCAAATTGTTTGAGAATATCTCCTTTTGATTTTAAAGCGATTGGTGGAGTCGCTTGGCTCCAGTCCAATTCTGAATTTTGAGTAATTACTGGAATCCAACTAGAAATGGGAAGCATATGATTGACTAGTTGTCCAAAAGTTTGTGATTTATCGTGTGGCGTATATTCGAAAAGATCGTCAGAAATAGATTCTAAAAACCTTCTTGTTGTGTTCATTTCATCAATAAACTCAGATAAGAGTATAACATTAAGTTCCATTTCTATAATTTGTAACACTTAAAAATTAAAGATGCCTAAAGGTATATTTCAACCCTTAGACATCATTTGTTTTTTCAATTATACGGCGTTAATACCACCTTGTACAGCAATTTCTTCACCAGTAACATATGAAGAATCGTCAGATGCTAAAAACAATACGGCTTTAGCAACTTCTTCTGGCGTACCAAAGCGTTTTAAAGCTGTTTGTGCAGTAATAGCCTTTGCCGCTCCTGCAAGTACATCTTCAGGTAGACCAATTTTTCCCCAGAATGGTGTACCAATTGGGCCAGGACTTACAGCATTAACTCTTATACCTCTACCTGATAACTCATCTGCAGCTACTCTAACTACTGAACGCAAAGCTGCTTTACTAGCACTTAATAAACTACTTCCACCGAAACCTACTTCGTTAAGATAAGACGTCGTAATAACTACTGATGAGTTGTCATTTAAGTGCGCAATAGCTTTCTGTAAAGAGAAATATGAACCTTTGAAGTTTACATCAATCATACTATCAAAAAACGCCTCGTCTGTATCTGCAATAGGTGCTAATTTTCCTTGACCAACATTGACAAATAAAACATCAATAGCGCCAAATTTAGATTTAGTTTCAGAATACAATCTTTCTAAATCTCCTAAATTAGTTACATCACCTTTTACAGCGTGACTGTTGGCTCCTAGTGTTGTAGTTGCCGCATCTAGTGCTTCTTGACCTCTACCAAAAATAACAACCTTAGCGCCATTATTTATGAACGATTGTGCTGCAGCAAGACCTATTCCGCTACTTCCGCCAGTAACAACTGCTACTTTCCCATCTAATTTTCCCATGTTTTTATTTTTATTTTTTTAATAATTTAAACAATCTTTTCTGTTACATAAGGTTAGACAATAGAATATCTAACGTGTTACAATTGCATAGAAATAAAAAGCATAAGTTGAGTAAAAAGCCTTGTGTTGCTTATGGTTTCGGGCCAGAATAAATAAATATTTTTATTAGTAAGGGTTATTTTTTTAGGTAAAATCGTCTATTTTCTATTCTTATACATTCTAATTTAACAAAAGTAGTCTCACGATATTTACTAACGAGTTGTTATGTTTTAGATTAAGTAAGAACATCTAGGATAAAGTATCAAACAACCGAGC
>JALZVB010000084.1 GCA_023300835.1 Saprospiraceae bacterium
AAGCCTAAATAAATACTTAGTTAATAAAACTTAAAGTTGTCAATACGAGACGGAGGATCTCTCCACTTCGGTCGAGATGAAAATTGGGGTAATGGCTTCCTTCCGATGAATCTGGTATGAAGTTCTATAGATATATTCAAATTAGTGAAATTATTACTAAGCAGGATATTCATCTTTAACATTAGATTTTATCCAGTCCAGGCAAGAATCAAAATCTTTAAAAATATCTGTCGGTGGAATAAGGTCAGGGATTATGTCTACCCTTTCCATCATGTATCGTGGTTGTTTTGGAATAGCAGTAAGAAGAACCTTTTTACCATCGTTAACCAATTCTATTAATGCGTCTTCTATAGCATATAGACCTGATTGATCCATGTAATCCATCTGATCCATACGGATAACAATTACTGAAGCCGTTTCTGGAATCTGCTTAATAAGTTGTTGAAAATCACTTGTTGATCCAAAAAACAAAGGTCCATTGATATGTTTAATAAAAACTTCTTCTTTTAATTTTTGTGGGAAATTGATTTCATCTGCCCATGGTTTTTCTTCATCAAAAGAAGCCTTTTCCGATTGTTCGGCAGTAAGGTCACCAATTTCTTTCATAAAGATCAATGAAGCAATAACTAACCCTATGCCTACTGCGAATACCAGATTCCAGAATGTAGATAATATAAGTACTATTAACATTATAGCTACCTCAGGTCGTGGCATATATGGTATAGCTTTCAGCCCTTTGTAATCCATAACGCCTATTCCTACTGTTATTAATATACCTGCAAGAACTGCTGCTGGAATTTTGGACGCAATAGGTCCTAGTGCTAATAAAATGAGAAGGAGTAGCAAACCTGCAATCATACCTGACAATCGTGTTCTACCTCCCGCATTGATATTTACAACAGTTCTTATAGTCGCTCCTGCTCCAGGGATACCACCAAAGAAAGCCGCAATACTATTTCCAATTCCTTGCCCGATCAGTTCTTGGTTAGGCTTATGTTTTGTTTTAGTCATGTTGTCTGCGACAATAGATGTCAGTAACGAATCTATCGCCCCTAGTAATGCAAGTGTCAACGCGGTAAACACATATGGCGATAGCGATGTTAAACTAAATTCAGTAAAAATTCCAAAATTTGGTATAGGCAATCCACTAGGTATCTGTTCAATAGGACGATAATCAAGCCCAAAACCAATAGCCACTCCAGATACGACTAGAAGTGCTACCAACGTACTAGGGACTTTAGTGGTGATCCGCTTGAAACCAAAAATGATGAATATTGTGGCTAAGGATAACAGAAGTTCTATTAAACTTATATTTCTCAGAGCCCTTGGTAATACCTTCAATGTTCCTAGGACACCAGATGCGTCATTTTTAGCCAGTGTCTGAGATTCTTTATGAATCTGTTCTATACTTATTTTTCCTGCTCTTGAAACAGTTTCTTTAAAATTTTCTAGTACTAATAAACCCTCACCCGCTTCTTCTTTTAAGATATTTTCTAATATCACTTCTTCCGCCAATGGCTTATATTGTTCTACATATTCCACATCTTCTTTGGGATAATAACCTAATGAGGGTAGGATCTGTGTAACCAATATAATTACACCTATGGCGGTCATGAAACCTGATACAACAGGATATGGAATGTATTTGATATATTTTCCGATTCCAATAACCCCAAGTCCAATCTGAAAAAGACCAGCCAATAAAAAGACAGCCATTATAGTAGGCATTGCTTTACTAATATCGCCTTCATATCCAGCTAATATAGAAGCAATTACAACCATACTTATTGCAGTCATAGGTGCTGTAGGCCCAGAAATCTGAGTACTGGTTCCACCAAATATGGCTGCAAAAAAACTAACGAAAATAGCACCATACAACCCAGCACTAGGACCTAATCCAGAACTTACACCAAATGCCAGTGATAGCGGCAAGGCTACAATCCCTGCGGTGAGTCCTCCCATGAGGTCACCTTTAAGATGTGAAAAGTCGAATTTGAGAACATTGAGGAAAGACATATAATTGGTTTTTATAAACGATTGCTAATAGCCAACAATTAAGACTTCTATTTGTTTTACGAAATAACTGAAAAAATTAAGAGTAGATTAAGATATGAAAATCTATTTATAAAAAAAATCTGACTCCTACTGAAATAGAGTTGCAGGTCCATCTGATTAAAATACTTAATCAACGGAATAGTAACCGCTGTCCGATCTCTGACTTCAGACTAAATATTATTTACTTCAGCATGTCTTTATAATTGATTTGAAGTGAGAGACTTCAAACAGCGTAAGAATCTAGACATAAAAAAAGCCGCTCATAACGAGCAGCTTCATTTATCTTTATCTTAAGCAAATGTTACTTTGCGAAGTTTTGTAGTCTATATTCGGCGTTTAAGATTTCATCTCTTCTTTGAACTGAAGGCTTCACGAAATGCTTTCTTCTTCTTAATTCTTGAAGTGTACGCGTTTGCTTAAACTTTCTTTTGTATCTCTTAAGAGCTCTGTCTATTGACTCGTCTGCCTTTACATTGATTATTAACATATAAATTAATTAGTCTTGTTTTTTTTGTAATCGACTGCAAATATAGAGTTATCAACATATAAATACAACTGGAGGGCAATAAAAAGTGCTAAATCATACAAATAAAACCTTACAATTTTTGACTTCACATTGATTTTACAATAGGTCATTGATTATAAGTTATTAACACATTAATTATTTAATTAATATAAAAATCTATTTAGTAAGCTTTTTACCAAAGGTTGTTGATAAACAAAAAAAAGACCAGTAAAAATACTGGTCTTAGAGATTGAGTAATAATTCTTGATTTTAGGATAAAATCAATTTCGGTTAACGTGACGCTAATATATGACTTAATCTTATATATACAATATTCAGATGTGGCATTTGAAATTTATTTATTAACCCAACTTCTGAGTGGTAGATATTGGGTTACTTAAGCCTGTTAGTACTTTGTATTACTTTGATTTTGTAATAATTCAGGCTTATAGAACGCTGCCAATTCTTTTGTTGCTTTTGCCAACAGCAATGTATCTATTCCAACACCTAGCATTCTTGCGCCTTTATCTGTATAGCTTGCAATCAATTCTTTGGACCCAGTAAGTACGCCTGGGCATTTGCCACTCTTGACAATTTTATTGAGACAGTCATTTACAACCGCAACAACATCAGGATGTCCTGGATTACCAAGGTAACCCATAGATGCTGCAAGATCAGCAGGACCCAGAAACACCACATCTACGCCATCGACCTTCAATATATCATCCAATGCTTCTACCCCACTTACTGACTCTACTTGTGTGATCAAGCACATTTGGCTATTAGCCAGCTTAAAATAATTGTTTACTCTATTCCATTGTGCCGCTCTAGACAATGCCGTACCTACACCTCTTATACCCTCTGGTGGATACCGGAGTGCTTTGGCCATAAGTTCAGCCGTTTCTCCGCTTTCTACCATTGGGATAATAAACGATTGTACGCCAGCATCTAGTAAGGTCTTTATATATATGGGATCTGCATTAGGCATTCTGACGATAGGCGATACATCATATCTAGACATGGCTTGTAACTGTCCTACTATCTGATTAATATCATATGGCGCATGCTCTGCATCTACAAGAACCCAATCAAATCCAGCACCAGCCAATATCTCAGCGATATAAGAATGACCAATGCCATTCCATACACCATATTGTTTCTTTCCAGCTAGGATCTCCTTTTTAAACTTATTTTCTATTGAAGACATGGGTTTGATTTTATACTATTTAAAATAACAAGAGATACATCCTAATGGGCCATAATCAACATGAAATGTATCCCCTGGTCTTATCGCAACGGGTCGTGTAAATGAACCAGATAAAATAATCTGACCAGCTTCTAGAGATTTGCCATGAGGTGCATACTTCTGTGCTAACCAAGCGATTCCTTTGGCCGGGTGGTTAAGTACTGCCCCTGATACGCCGCTTTCTTCAATAACACTATTTCTACTCATCATTGCGCCTACCCATCTCAGATCAATAGCATCTGGCTTGACAGGTCTTCCTCCCATAATGATAGCGCCATTGGCTGCATTATCAGAAATCGTATCTCTTACGGTACGCTTATATCCAGTATTGGGGTCTACCCTAAAACTTCTTGCTGCGATAAGTTCAAGAGCTGGGACAACATAATCGGTAGCGTTGAGTACATCTATAACAGAGACGTTTTCTCCTCTCAATGGTTTGTTAAGTATAAATGCCAGCTCTACCTCAATTTTTGGGTCTAGGAAACGACTACTGTCTATTTCAGTGCCTTCTTCTAGCACCATATCATCTAGTAAGGTCCCATAATCAGGTTCAGTAATACTCATAGCCAATTGCATGGCTCTAGATGTCAAGCCTATCTTATGTCCTACGACAGTTCTTCCTTCGCTTTTCTTGAGATCCATCCAAGCGGATTGAATAGCATAGGAATCATATATATCCATGTCTGGGTATGTAATAGTCGTCGCTTCTACTTGCTTACGTTCTTGTTCAGCTTGATGTAGACGCTTGGCTTCAGCCTTGATTTGTATTTCTGATAACATGGAAATGAGTTTTGTATCGCAAATTTATCAAATAAGTAAAGGATTCATCTGATCTAAATCTTGTATTAAATGCATAAATATGAACTATATATAAGATGTCTTGATGAAAAAAGTAATTAGAACTTATATTTCTATTATATCTTACTCAATATTATTATTCTTGTTTCTAGGCGAGCTAATAGCTTTCCACTTCATTACTAATCTCAATAAGATATATACTTAATCTATGCTAGCAGATTATCAAAAAAAGCTTCAAAAGGAGCTAAAAATCCTTAAGAAGAATGGAATGCTTAAGAATTTCATCAACGGAGAATTGAAAGACTCTGTGTCCAAAGACAGCTTTGAACTGACATCTCCGGTAGACGGGAAGAAGATATGTGATGTTACTTCAAGTAATCATAAGGATATAGATAAAGCGGCAAAAGCAGCAGCAAAAGCTTTTAAGACATGGAAAAACATTGACCATAAGGAAAGGAGAGATATTCTCAATAGAATCGCCGACAACATAGAAAAGTACGCAGACGAAATAGCTGTATTAGAATCTTATGATACAGGGCAACCTATAAGATTTACCAAAAAAGCGGCTATCAGAGGAGCGGCTAACTTCAGATATTTTGCAGAGAAAACAATAGATGCGGCTAATGGATTATCTACGCCTGATACGCATCATATGAATTTCTCAATACGTCAACCTATAGGAGCTGTAGGCATTATCACACCTTGGAATGCCCCATTTATGCTGAGTACATGGAAAATTGCACCTGCATTGGCATCTGGTTGTACTGTCGTGCACAAGCCCGCAGAAGATAGTCCAGTAACAGCTATGATTTTGGCGAAAGCTGCGAAAGAAGCTGGTCTTCCTGACGGTGTATGGAATGTTGTTCACGGACTAGGTCATACAGCTGGAAAAGCGCTGACTGAACATGAGGATATCAAAGCCATCGCATTTGTAGGAGAGACAACTACTGGATCTCATATTATGAGACAAGGCGCAGATACACTTAAGAGAGTTCACTTCGAGTTAGGCGGTAAGAACCCAGTTATCGTTTTTGATGATGCTGAAATGGACAGAGCTCTAGATGCGGTTATATTTATGAAATATAGTCTTAATGGAGAAAGATGCACCAGTTCGTCAAGGCTTCTCCTTCACGAAAAAGTTTATGATACTTTTATCAAAAAATTATTGGCAAGAGTTAAGAAACTTAAGATAGGTAATCCACTAGATCCTAAAACAGAAATAGGCCCACTCATCCATAGAGGTCATCAAGAAAAAGTATTGAGCTATGCCAAATTAGCCAAAGAAGAAGGCGCCAACATATTGACTGGTGGCGGTTCTCCTAAAGGTAAACTGGCAGAAGGTTGTTATGTAAACCCTATCCTATTAGATGGCGTTACACCTAAAATGAGAATCGGACAAGAAGAGGTTTTCGGACCATTCTTATCTGTGTTCAAATTCAAAACAGAAGCACAGGCTATAAAGATTGCTAACTCAGTAAGGTATGGTCTCACAGCTTATATTTGGACCAACGATACAAGTCGAGCACATAGAATAGCAAGAGACGTAGAAGCAGGCATGGTATGGGTTAATTCCCAAAATGTAAGACATTTACCTACCCCATTCGGTGGCATGAAATACAGTGGTATCGGAAGAGATGGTGGTGAGTATAGTTTTGACTTTTATATGGAGACAAAGAATATCTGTATTGCCTACGGAACACATACTATTCCTAAATTAGGATCATAAAAATTTTAAATCATAATGGGTTTAGTAAATCATAATTTCAATTTACCTTTTAATATTATCCGTTGTTCTCACGTAGAGTGCACCGTAAAAGATCTAGATGCGTCTAAAAAATTCTATGTAGACATCCTAGGAATGATAGAAACAGAACGGACTGAAGATACTTTATATCTCAGATGCCTTGAAGAAAAAAATCATCACTCTTACGTTCTAAAGCAAAGTGATAAATCTGAGGTTACAGCTATTGGATTCAAGGTTGCCTTTGACAAAGATCTGGATGCCTTACATCAGCATTTCACAACATTACAATTACCTGCCAAATGGGTAACCAAACATGCGGAAGAAAGAACACTTGCTGTAAGAACACCAGAAGGTATTCCTGTAGAATTCCATGCTAGACAAACGAGAGTCCCCACAATGATGCGGGCATTCTCTAAGTATAAAGGCTTGGCACCATTACGATTTGATCATATAAATTGTTTTACGCCTAACTGTCAGAATACTTATGAGTTTTTTGTAACGCAACTAGGTTTCAGATTGACAGAATATACCCTTACTGAAAAAGGTGATATGTGGGCCGCATGGACGCATAGAAAAGGGAATGTACACGACATGGCATTGACCAATGGGAAAGGGCCAAGATTACACCATACCGGAATATGGACAGCCAGTGTCAATAACATCATTCACTTGTTAGATGTGATGGCATCAGAAGGCTATGTGGAGAATATCGAACGCGGACCAGGAAGGCATGGAATTTCCAATGCGTTTTTCTTATACATCCTAGATCCTGATGGTCATAGATTGGAGCCATTTACATGTGACTACCTGACAGTAGATCCTGACTGGGAACCATTGGGTTGGGACTTGAGAGATCCTAAAAGGCAAACTTTATGGGGATCACCGGCACCTAAGTCATGGTTTGAACATGGCAGTACATTTAACGGTGTAGAAGTGAGAGAATCCGATATCATATCTAATCCGATCATCGCCAATTATGAAGATCATGCATAATTGCGTAAACGCTTAATTAGATAAGTTTTATTACAAAAAAAAGCTCAAACTCAATCATATGCCACATATAACATTAGAAACAACTGCCAATGTTACAATGGATTTCAAAGGCTTTTTTACTGAGTTGTCAGAAGAAATGGTGGCGACTGGTCATGCTCCAGCTATGGGCATAAAGTGTAGAGTTGCAGCTTCTGAAGTTTATCATATTATAGATGGTGATCCAGATTACAAAATGGTTAACTTTCTACTCAGATTGAGAGAAGGCAGAACTCCAGAAGTTCTAGAAACATTCTCTACTATAGCTATGAATCTTATGCGTAAATATTTACATGAAGATGTCACTGCAAAAAAGATTATACTCTCTACAGAAATCAAAGAATTGAAAAAAGGATTAGATCTCACTTTTAACAGCGTGAGATAAATATAAAAAATAATAGAAATGAAATTTGCATCATATATAATAGAAGGAAGAGAAACTTACGGATCAGTTGTACAAGATGGTAGTTCACTATCGTTTACGGACATTGGTATCAGCGAAGGGCATGACTTGACGTATTGGATAAAAAACAATGCGATGGACAAGCTCAAAGAAATAGCCAATGCATTGACACCTAAGTATAAAGCGTCAGAGATAACATATCAAGTCCCCGTTATGGGCGGAGAAAAGATCGTATGTATCGGCGTAAATTATGCCAATAGAAATGCAGAGTATAAGGACAACTCAGAACTGCCTAAGTTTCCAAGTGTATTCTTAAGATACTTAGATTCTTTTGTCGGTCATAATGAAAACATGGTCAGACCTCCTGAGTCACATAAACTAGATTACGAAGGAGAGATCGTTATTGTCATAGGAAAAGGTGGTCGTAGGATTCCTAAAGAATCTGCTCTAGATCATATCGCCGGATTAACTTTAATGAACGAAGGGACATTGAGAGATTGGGTAAGACATGCCAAGTTCAATGTAACACAAGGAAAGAACTTTGATAAATCTGGCGTAATTGGCCCATGGATGATGACGGCTGATGAAGTTTCTGACTACAAAAACCTAAGGATAGAAACTCGCGTAAACGGAGAAGTAAGACAATCAGACAATACATCTAATCTGATGTTTCCGTTCGATTATATTATTTCTTACCTCAGTACTTTCATGACACTGAAACCAGGAGATATGATATCCACAGGTACACCTAATGGTGCTGGACATAGATTTGATCCACCTGTATATCTTAAGCCTGGTGATACTGTGGAAGTAGAAGCCGCTGGTGTAGGGATTCTTAAGAATGGCGTTGAGGACGAAATTGTTTCTTAATACCAAATCTATATCTACCTTGTTTTCAAAAACAAGGTAGATATAGATAGTACGTTTTAAATCGTATTTATTAGAACATATATTAGAGAAATCATCTAGCCACCACAACCCTTTTATTCACAACTATCTTATCCTTCCTCATAAGTTGAAGCATATACAAACTTGAGGTTAATCCTCCAGTTTCTATTTGGAAAGAACTGGTTGCTGCACCAGACATAACTTCTCTTCCGACAATGTCTTTTATAGAATAGTTAGTAAGCTTAGTTGAGCCAGCATAACGAACATTAAGAATATCTTGTGTCGGCACCGGATAAACAGCCAGCATTGATTCCGACAATTCTTGTGTATAAGTTATACATGCGGAATCCGCAAGATCCAAGATCTCTAATTCTAATATTCTTACTGAATCACATCCCATAGATATAAAGAAATCATCAACATAAGTTCCGGCACCCGTATAACCTTCATATTCTTCACCAGGACAAATCGAAGCATTAACTGTAACAGATTCATGTTTGCACAAATAGTAATTCCCTACAGTATTGGTAATTATTGGGTCGTTGAAATCAAAATATATTGCTGCAGTATTATTAATCACAGATCCAGGATTTGGTCTTTTATCTTTAAACTTAGCCCTGAACTTTATAAAACCATGCGAGGCTTTTTCATTAGATAAACTGTCTACAAGATTTATATCGTTAAAGATTACCGAAAGCTTATTCCTAAACATTTCCCATTCGTAATCATGTGATGCAGAAACAGGATATATTTCTGATAACTCAAAAGCTTCTCCAAGATCATCCTCTACCCTTACTGTAAAGGCTGTATCAGTTCCAGTATTTTGAAATCTAATCAAATGCTCAATACTTGAATCCTCATCTATAACCACAGCATTCAATATATCATCTACATATGTCTGCTTGTCATTAGGGTCATATGAACCTATGTTTTCTCTACATTCAAAGGCTATCATCTGACGCGTCCCTGAGTTACATGGATTGTCATAAATCAACTCCGCGCTAGAATAATGCGCTTCTCCAAGTTCTACCTCGCAGGATAGATTAAATGTAACGTGACCTCGAAAGTTCTGTCTAGGTAGTATCTCTGGAATAGAAAAACTTAACGCTGTTCCATTCTGTGAAATGAGATCCATATCTGATGATAAAAACTCAAAGTGTTTATCTAGGTTCAATAACATTTCTACATTCTCAGCTACCTCTGTCCCATCATTATAGACCTCGATATAGTAAGTATTATCAAAACACCTTCTCAAGAACGGAGTGGTAGAATTAACCGACAGATCAGCACATTCATCTATTACTTTCACGCCTATGCATCAATAAACTTTAATACAGAATATCTAATACCTCAATCCGCAGAATTTGAATCGGGTAAAGCAAGTTATAAACAAAGGTCAATTGATGTAGATCTTCTCTATGAGATTACAAGAATAAACAGATTGTCATTCTCTTGTTTTAGTGGATTTCAGTGGCACTCGATAAACAATGGCAAGGTGGAATATACGAGTAACACCATTTATCTTGCTGATGATTTAATAATTAATCTGCCTGATCATCTCTTCAATTGTACAACATATATGGAGGTATCGAAACAAAATATGAGTTATTTAACTCACTTAATATAAATGCAGCGCTTAGAAAAGCAATTCCTATTAATCAAAATCCGTTACCATGGAGTGGCCTCACAAGAATTTCCATAGGTCTAGAATGTAAATTATAAGCTATGAAGAACAGAAGAGATTTTCTTAAAAATACTGCCCTCAGTGCATTAGGCGTTGCTGTAATTAAGCGAGAAACCACAACTGGGAATTCTGCATCTCAAAAAGACCTGCTTGCTTGTGAGCAGACGACTTTAGATTATTTTGGAGAGGGGCCTTTCTATACAGATCAACCGCCTTTAATAGAAAATAATCTCATGGTCGATGATACTGAAGTTGGTCAACGGTTGATCGTTAGTGGTCGTGTTTTCAATCTAGATTGTTCTCAATATATTCCGAACACAATTGTTGACATATGGCATGCTAACTCAGCTGGTCAATACGACAATGTAGGTTACAAACTACGTGGATATACTAAAACGAATGCTCAAGGATTTTATTTATTTGAAACTATTCTCCCAGGCAAATATCTTAATGGTAGTCAATTCAGACCATCACATATTCATTTTAAGATAAAGCCACCTGAGTTTCCTTTAATTACAACGCAACTCTATTTTGAGGGAGACGCATCCATCGCTAATGATAGAGCTGCTTCTATTACAAGTGGTCAGTTTGATGCCAGTAATAGAATTATATCACTCACTGAAAATACAGATGGTAAACTTGAAGGACAGTTTGATATTGTTGTCGAAGGTGCCGGAATAGGTGTAGCCACACGAGACTTACACCTGAATACAGGAATGATATATGCTATCAATCCCAACCCCATGCAAGATAGCCTGCTCATAAAGTATGGCGTCTTTAAAAAAGCAAAAGTCGGTATAGTCGTATATGACATGGAAGGCAGATCTGTCGCAACTCTACAAGATCGGGTGATGACACCAGAAAAGTATGAAGTGACTTGGCAACCAGAGACTGGATTATCTAATGGGCATTATTTTGTGGCAATTAAGATCAATGATCTACAAGTACATTACCAAAAAGTGTTGAAGAATTGAGTTTGAATGGAAATCGCAATTTAAATCATTTACGCATTTGAACCTACGAACCTACTTTATTCTTGATATCAGAAACCCATTTATACGTTAATGGGAAACTCCTGAGAAGCTGTTGAGAAATCCTATGCAGAAAAACTCGTGCCACATCCACAAGTATCTGTCGCATTGGGATTATTAAAAACAAAACCTCTGTTATTAATAATCCCAATGCGAC
>JALZVB010000085.1 GCA_023300835.1 Saprospiraceae bacterium
TATTATTACGGGGGACCACAGTAAATAGGACCAAATATTGCTCGTAAAAATAGGAAAATATATAGTTTTTTGTCTACACCGTAGGTCCTGTTTACTACGATCCTCGTAATAGAAAACCGTGTCACCCGCAGGTGACCTGCAGAGCGAGTGTACATACCCTGCTAAATACTCCGTTGGGCTAAGTTCTCCCTACTTGCTGTGAAAACTGTGATAATTGCCTCCAGGTGAAGAAGCTGGCTCCCCAATTGTAAATCATCCTGATGTACGCCGTATGTTGATAGATATGAAAGCACGTCTGATGGGCGCGCGCGCAATCGCAATGGCGACGGCTGCGGCCGATGACATGGGGGATCACGGACGGGCAGGTTTATTGACCCCAATCACAAAGTCATATGGTTCTGACCTAGGTGTCGATGTCGCGTCAATCGGTGTGCAGGTTCACGGCGGTATGGGCTATGTTGAGGAAACTGGAGCTGCACAGCATCTACGAGATTCCCGTATTGCGCCGATTTATGAAGGTACAAACGGCATTCAAGCCATGGATTTGGTCGGACGAAAACTCCGTCGGGACGGCGGTGAGGAAATGAGAAAACTTATATCTGAACTCAAGGATATCAAAATGTTGACCCAACTAGTAGCAGATCAATTTCTATCAGTTATGACGATAGGGCCTTGGTGAAAAGTGAAAATGTAGAGGTGTCCTTAAATTCTGATGAGTTGATTTATGGTTATCAGTTCACTTTAGATTTGGAGTACTTGACTTTGGTTAACATAGGAGGAAGTAATTTTTATGACCGTCATTATGATGTTGTTGATAATAAGTTACTTGTCAGTTATGATAATATAGAAGGGGTGACTGGTGACTTGCTAAAACTCTCATTTGTAACTAAATCAGAAGGCCAGTTAAGTGATTTTGTAAATCTTGAAGAAGATATGTTGGGTGCAGAAGCATACATAGGATCAGAATTACAAACTTTTGACTTGAGGTTGGAAGCTAGAGATGAAACGGAATTCAATTTGAGACAAAACAACCCTAACCCATTTAAAAACGAAACTGTAATAGAGTATAACTTACCTACGCAATCATCAATAACACTATCACTCTATGATGTGAATGGAGTAGTTAAGCAGGTTGTTAAAACGCAAGGGAATACGGGTTATAACAGCATAACGCTTTATAGTGAGAATTTAATCCCAGGAGTTTATTATTATAAATTAGAATCAGAAGAACATACGGCTACTAAATCTATGTTAGTCATTAAGTAGAATAACATATAACAAAAAAGGGCAATCATTGCGATTGCCCTTTTTTGATTCATAACTTTATTTACCTACCACCTTATTGAAATCTGCACCACTAGGGTCTTGAAAAATCTTCAGGTCGAACTCTTGAACGATAGCTAAAATATGATCAAAGATATATCTCCAATTGCACCATACTTTGGCATATCTATCCAGTCGCCATTGGCTACCATACGATTAGCTGACAACTGTATGCCCGCTACAAAACCCAGAATAGCATCTTTGAAAATAAACATCAGTATGGCAGTAAGAGCACCTAAACTACTGAATAAGTACATAGGTGTTTTATTTACCAAAATGGAGATGATAAATATAGCGCTGATAAAATAAATGATGATTTTGAAAACTTGTATAAAGCCTTTTATTGGTATACGATTAGAGATTTCATAAGTCGTATAAATGTCTTAAGGTAGCATTGAGTAATGTATCAAAGGTAGTTAAACCATGCACAGTAGAGCCTTAACGCATGAGATAGCATTTGAATTTGCACTAAGAGAAATGTACGAATCTTTTTAGACGCTATAGGTTAATTACAAATTGGCTTTGTTTTAACTCACTAAACATTTCTTTCCCAATAATTCTGATCATCTATTTCTTCTAATATCTGGAGGTAGTTCTGATATCTGAGGGGACTGATACTGCCATCTTCTACACCATCTTTGACGGCACATTTAGGTTCTTTCTTGTGCATACAATTGTCATATTTGCAGCCAGAAGAAGCTTCAAAGAATTCTCTGAAATTATGAGCGATGTCAAGCGGTTCCAAATAATTGTAACTCAGTGATTTTATACCAGGTGAATCGATTATTTTGGTGCTTTCCCCGAGGTCAAACATTTCTGCAAATGTGGTCGTATGTTGCCCTTTTCCTGTGTAGTCAGAGATGTCTCCTATACGTAACTCCAGGTCAGGTGCAATAAGATTTATAAGAGATGATTTACCTACACCAGACTGTCCACTCATAAGTGTTGTTTTACCACGGAGCACTTCATTGATAGTCTGTATGCCTTTGCCTTCTAGTGCAGAAACCATGTAGCAGTGATATCCTATTTTCTCGTAGACATCCTTGAGTGATAGGTAATTGTCTATGTCTTTATTGGTGTAGAGGTCGCCTTTATTAAAAAATATATGAACGGGTATATTATAAGGCTCTGTCATAAGTAGGAACCGATCTATAAATCCTTGCTTAAGAGAAGGGGTAACCATTGTAACTATAAGAACGGCCTGATCTATATTGGCAGCCAATATATGGAGGTAGTGCTTTTTTCTAGGTGATTGTCTGATTACATAATTTCTGCGATCTATGACTTCCTTTATAATTCCATTATTAGAATCGGCCTCTAGTTCTATCATGACGTTGTCACCTACGGCTACTGGGTTTGTAACTTTGAGGTCATTGAGACGTAATTTTCCTTTCATCCGGCAGGGTAGGACTGTGCCATCTGATAATTCTACTTCATACCATGATCCTGTTGATCTTACGATAAGCCCTTGTTGTAAGTTACTCAAGTCATAACTGTTTTGGTATTGTGAATGGCAAGGGATAAATCCATAACTAACTCAGGTTCTTTTTCTAGAATGTTTCCTATGACAATAATGTCTGCACCAGCTTGTGCCGCTGCTGCCGCTTTTTCTGGCGTTTTAATCCCACCTCCTACGATAAGTGGGACTGATATTTCTTTACTTACCTTTCGGATAGTTGTTGTACTTACAGGTAGTAGAGCACCGCTACCAGCTTCTAGATATATCATTTTCATACCCAGGTATTCACCAGCTAGAGCTGTTGATGTAATGATATCTGTTTTACTAGCAGGGATAGGAGTGGTGTTACTCATGTAAGCCACTGAACTATTGTTTCCGCCATCTATCAAGATGTATCCAGTTGATATGACTTCGATATTTGATTGTTTTAGAAAAGGAATGCTTTCTACGTGTTTTCCTATGAGGAGGTCTGGATTACGGCCAGAAATCAAAGAAAGAAATAAGACGGCATCAGCGTTATTACTGAGTTGATTGGTGTTACCAGGGAAAATGATTACAGGTATGGGCGAAATTTCCTTCAGTAAAGTTAATACCGATTCCATTCTTGTGTAATTGACTAGGCTACCCCCAATATAAAAACAGTCTACTTGAGCTGCCAACGCTTTATCTACCAGTTTATGGACTTTAGATATGCTTACGGCATCAGGATCTATGAGAACAGCAAGTTGTTTCTGCCCTCTGCTCTTGATCTCAAGTATGTTCTTGTAAACTTTCATGATAGATCATAAAGGTAGCAAATGTGAAGAAGTATGCTATTGTTAATTTTCTAGCATTTCTTTGAGGTTTAGCATGGAGTCATAAGGTCCTATCGTATAGGCTTTGTTGATTAACCATGTAGGTAAGGTGCCTCCTGGGTCTACCTTGATATAATATTCAATAGCTGTGCGGGTCTCACCTATGGGTTTGAGATCGTAATAAGCCGTCATATTGGTTATAGCGACATAGTTTTTGGTGGCTGGATGCACAATGTTATTAAAATCTATTCTAATCCCACTTTCGACTACTTTTTGGGTAACATCTATAACAATAGCGCGATCATTCACAGGAAACGGCATATCAGTGACTTGGAAATACTGGAACCCATCAATTGTTTTCTTGAGTAATTTGGTTTCTGATGTGTTCTTTACCCATTGGGGAAAGGCAGCGACATCTTCTAGTTGGGAGATTACTGATTCTATGGGCGCATTAATCTCAGTTATAATTTTGAGCTCTTTTAATTTTTCTCCTTCTTCTAATCTTGAGTACACTTGAATATTATTTTCCTTTTTTATTAGTTCCCAGGGGCTGTGAGAGAAGCTCAATATTGTTAATAGAATTAGACATTTTATCATAATGCTATTACTCTTGATCTACAAAGATATTGTGCCTAGATGTTTGCATTTTGGTTTGTTAATTAAAAAAATGCTTGCCCCTCTTTAATAAGGAACAAGCATTTAGTGTATCTAGATAGCTTTTTAGTTAAGCGCTTAGTCTTATTTAATACTGTAAGTTAAACCAATGTTTCTATATGATTGAAGCGCAGGTATTAAACCTTGTTCGTTTTCGAAATCAGATTTTCTTAAACCAAATCCGAGCCCTATACCAATCCCTTTCCATACTTCAAATGAGAAATTGTTGATCCATGTGTACTCAAAAAGTCCTGCTTCAAATGTCTCACTAGGAACATCTATGTTACCTGTAGCCAATGATGTATCGTTGTTGGTATAAGGTAAAAATGTTGTAAATGTAGTCGTCCAATTAAATTTCTTTCCAGCGACTAAGAAATTCTGAAAATAATCCAATCTTACTTTAGCTCCGATACCAGATGTAGCTGTACGATCTCCTGAAGACCAAGCCGCATGAAA
>JALZVB010000086.1 GCA_023300835.1 Saprospiraceae bacterium
TCTGCTTTGTCATAATTATTTAGTTCTTTGTGTAACGATGCTGCATTTTGAAGCGCCATGGCATATTTTTCATGCGCATTACCAAATACTTTTTTCGATAACTTTAAGTTTTTAGTACTCAACGAAAGTGCTTCTTGATAATTTCCTACAGAATAGTATACCGCAGTTAAATTAGTCAAAGTATTTATATATTTCCCGTGTTCTTCTCCAAATACTTTTTTTTGTATTTCTAATGCCTGCTTAGTATAATATTCTGCTTTTTCATGATTTACCATCTTAGTATTTACCAATCCCAATTTGCGTAAGACATCAGCATATATGGGATGTTCTTTGCCTACTAATTTCTCTTGGATACCAAGCAATTTCAAAGCATAAAATTCAGATTGTTTATATTTACTATTCAAAAAATTTATTCCCCCGAGTGCATTTACAGAAGTTATAATATCTAGATGTCCTTCTTCCAATATTTCTTCTTGGATATTTAAGGCTTGCAAATGGTAATATTCTGCCTTATTTAATTGCTTATTTTTCTTATACTCCCATTGCCCCAATCCATACAAAACTAAAGCATATTCTGCATTCATTGTATCTTGTGCAGTAGTGAAGTAATTCTTTGCTTCTAGGAGTATTATTTTTGATGTATCTTTTTTTTCCGAAGTAAGCATTGCAAGGCCTTTTCTTAGATTCAATATTGCTACTTGTTGCTCACTTAGATCCTTATTTTCTTTTAAAAAAATATCTACTTCGGAAATCATTGTTGTGGGTTCTCCTTTTAATGATATTATACTGTCTAGTTTAGCAATTTCCTTTGAAAAACAAAGTGAGTCTACTTGTTGAGCATATAATGAAGTAGAGAAGAATAATAACGAAAGGTAAGAGAGTAATTGTTTCATCGTTTCTTGGTTTGGCTACAAAACATTAAGTTAACCTAAATTAAGATTATCTATGTGCCTAAAAAGATGTTATCAGCTATCTTTATCTTTGTCAAATAAAAAAGCCATCGAATTAAAAAAGCATTAGTTTAATATAGTCTATATTTAGAATTATAAATGCAATAATAAAAAACTTTAAAATATAATGAATTTTGAATATAGAGACGCCATTGTAAAAGGAAATAGTCTCATGATAAAAAAAGTGATAGATGAACTTAGACCTAAGTTCTATGGTGTTTTAAAAAAGTATGGTGCAAATAATTTAGAATGTAAGGAATATTTTCAAATATCCTTATTGGCAATGAGCGAAAATTTCATTCTAGATATGAACAAGCAAGTTCCTGATAACAAAATCTTCAATTACTTTATGACTATCGGATTGAACAAATGGAGGACATATTGTAAACAGAAAGATAGAGAAATACATAGAGAGAATTTATCTGAAATATCATTTGAGACAACCATTTTAGAAGATCTGATAAGAAAAGAAGAACATAGTGCTTTTATGCATAAATATAGAAAACTAAGTAAAGATTGCCAATACTTATTATGGAGAAAAATAGTAGAAGAAATCAATTACAGAGAAATAGCAACTGAATTAGGAAAAAGTGAACAATATTTGCGGGTTCATTTAAATCGATGTAAAAAATATTTGATAAAATTATTATCTAGTGATAACAGTCCTCTTCATAATTAGATTGACAAGTTGTAGGAACTAAAAGTAACAAATTTTAACATGGATGAGATACAGAAACATTTGAAAGCTGAAGCTAAAATTCAGGAGGTTCACGCTATAGTTGATGATTTGCTTGCTTCAGAACTTAAAGAGAATCCTCCCAAGAATCTTTTAAACTGGAAAACCGTTGGAATATCATTGACTCTATTTATTGCACTATTAAGCATATGGATTTGGTATACATCCAACTATGGAACTAAACCAATCAATCCCGAAAATTCTAAAAGCGTTCCTGGAAAATCAGAGCTTGTTTCCAAAGACTTTGTTACGAATAAAACTGAATCTAGTTCTAAAATAATTAACTCTAATTCAAACTCTCCCCTCAAAAAGATATCAAATAGACCAAATGAACCAGCTTCTGAAACTAAAAAGGTATCAAATCCTAGCAAGAAAATCTTATCCAAAAATCTAACTAAAAAAAAGAAAAAAGAAAACAAATTAATTGCTTATAATTTTTCGCAGGTTGAATGGGGAAATAATAACCTTAGGTCATTGTCAAATACTGCTCCTGAAGAACAAAAAACCTTAGCAAAAGAAAAATATAATTCAAAAGTCTATAATGAAGCGCTATCAATAATAGAATCTCTAAACAAAGAATATCCCGATGATTGGGAGCTTATTTTTTATAGAGGAGTTTGCCAACTTGAAATACCTAAAATAAATAATTTAGAAGCTATTAAAACATTTAGCCTAATCATAGAGCACGATGATAATCCATTTATTGAAGATGCAGAATGGTTATTAATTAGGGCTCATCATACTAATGAAGATAAGATATTAACAAAACGAAAAATAGAAGAAAGTATTATAAGATACCCTTCACATAAATATTATGATTCTGCTAAACAATTATATGATTTGTTAGATAAATAAATATTGAATTATTTTGACAAATATAATTTGATATTAGATATTATGACATATCGTTACAGTCCCTATGGCTTGTCCAAAACGTTAATCCTGTCTTGATGTAATGGAATGTATTCTTGATGCTTAAGTACGACGTAGGCAACCAATCACTTGCCGCTACAGCCTACACCAAACGAGGTTTTCAAACTTAAATATCAAAATAACAGTTTGATCCCCTTTCTTCTCTTGTCTTTTTATATTACTTTTTCCATTGCCGAAAAATAACAAAAGGTCTAGGCTGTTCAAATGCGATTCTAATAAACACAACCACTCTATATTTAAAAAGCTGATTTAAGAACTCTAGTTATAATATCTAGCTGTCTTATTCTATTCTTGATCCTTCGCGTTTAGCAGAATCGATACTATTAACTTAATCCACTTACCACCACCATCTCATAACAAGCCTCAATCAATCTTCCATAAACAGGATTGTTCTTCAGCACAGATTTATTTCCTACTATAACAATATTCTCTTTGGCTCTCGTCAAGGCAACATTCAATTTACGATCTATGCCTTCATCTGACACGTTGGTAATGGTATTGAGAGAGTGAGCTGCATTTACAGCAAGGGATATAATGATTTGGTTTCTTGAGCCCCCTTGATAACGTTCTATAGTATCTAGTGTAATGGGAGCATCATGATTTTCTATCTGCTGCTTTATAAGTGCAATTTGAGATCTGAATGGCGTTATGATACCTATACTACTAGGTTCTAACTTAATATTATTATGTGCATAGATGTCTATCCATTGTTGCATAATCCAATTCACCAATTGGGCTTCAGCTAGATTTGTTTTTTTAGTTAGCGATGAATCGACAGGGCAATCGATAAAGATTAACCTATTTTCTATCAGCTGACTATGAATGGTGTCTGTGCTTTTAAACTTAGGCGCAGAGACAAGTCTGTCTAGATTAGGGAGTACTTGCAATTGCATATTATAGAATTCAGAACTGATAAAAGAGAGAATGTCTTGGTGCATTCTTCCTTGATAAGTTAATACACCATAAGCCCAATCCCAGCCCATCTGTGTGCACCTTTTATACAGTCGTTCAAACAATGAAGTTTTACAATTGTGTAATCCCAGTGCTTGGAGTTCCTCTATTTGGATCGCACTTTTTCTTTTGGATTGGACGACAACAGCAGGTAGTTGTTTATGATCGCCTATGAGAATAAATTTCTTAAAAGCACTCAACATGCCTACCAGATTAGGTTCCAGTAACTGAGAAGCTTCATCTATTATAGCTACATCAAATTGTTTGAGTCGACGCAGCTCTCTCCTACCTTGATATGAAGAAATCGTAGAAACATATATCCTGTGACTTTTGAGCAAATTCAACAAGTCTTGCCTCTTATTAAATTGACGAGACTTGACACTGAGTAAGTTGGCTACATATGCAGGTGCGGTTGAATATCGAGAACCAACTCTCAAATATTCACCAACTATCTCATCATGAATAGCAGCACATATTTCATCGACTGCCCTGTTAGTATAGGCTAATAACAAGATAGATTTATCTGTGTCATTGTAAAAATGCTTCACCAGGTTCCTGATCATAACACTAGTCTTGCCTGTTCCAGGAGGTCCCCACAAAAGATAATAATTATTACTCGCAATAGCTTCATTGAGTAACTTACCTTGCTCTACTGTTGTGCCATCAAATGTTATGGGATCGTGAGCATCAGGTTTTTCTGGTGGCTGCAACGTCAACATTCTGTGTCTGTAAGATTGATCCGCAGCAATAAAATCAAACATACCATGATTGAGTTTATTAAATCCACTATCCAAGATATCGCCTTCTATATGCCAGAAATCATATTTCCTAAATAGCTCAAAGTTTTTCTGCCTAGCTCTCAATCTTATACATACTGAGTGATGGTCTACTTTCAAAATAGTACACTTAAACAATTGGTGGTGCAACGCAGATTGCTCAGTACCATCCCAAGGATATAGAATAAC
>JALZVB010000087.1 GCA_023300835.1 Saprospiraceae bacterium
ATATACTATCATATAATCGTTTTCTTGTTCCTATTATATCAACACAGAATGTTTGCTTAATAAGACAATCGCAACTAGGCTCTGGTCCTTCGAAACTTATACAAAAGTTATCATCTAAATCGTCTTCCGTAATTGAAGTCTGACCTAACCAATCTATCTCTTGTCCTTGATAATTTAACCAAACCACTCCTGAATCATTAGGATCAAATCCCAAATCTAGATCCTCTGTACATATTTTTACAGTTTCTGTCTGCTCGATAACTTCTAGTACTTCTATTGTTACACAGGCGTCAGCATTGAGTTTAGGTAAACAACTGGGTTCTACAAGTGGAT
The DNA here is from genome assembly GCA_023300835.1 of Saprospiraceae bacterium. Taxonomy (GTDB): domain Bacteria; phylum Bacteroidota; class Bacteroidia; order Chitinophagales; family Saprospiraceae; genus RFSX01. Next base: position 334 of record JALZVB010000087.1, read on the forward strand.
TACATATCTCATAGAAACCAGGTTCATTAGGCATTGTGATTTCTGGATAGGCTACTTCACCGTTTCCTTGCTCTAGTTCTAAAAATGGCCCATGCCCTAGGTCATCAGAAAATGTAAAAGTAAATACGGCTTCTAACTCTGGGTTATATATAGCACACTCATCAGCAAATTCAGATTCATCAAATGTCGCAGAATCGCCTTGATGTACAGGCATAAGTGTCAATACTTGCCCTTGACATACCTGAACAATGTCAGTAGTCGCACCACCAGAACAAGAATTAAGTTCACCTTCACAATCTGATGCGACAAGTAGGCCACCTGGTGTATTCGCCTCAAATGGCGCCGTGTTCTCTATATTCATCTCAAAATTACATTCCGAGCCACTACAACCATCTACGTATAAATAATATACATTACCTAAGGTGATGCCTGAGAGATTAAAAGTTACATCGGGAATACAATTACCTGATCCCGCAATACAAGTCCCATCACAGTTAGACCAGATTCCTACTTGTACCGTATTGTTAACCGTACAAGCTCCTATAACTTCCATACTAACCGTCATATCTGTAGAACCCGCGACAAATGCCCAGTATGAAATATTATGAATGACACCTACTCCGTTGCATAAAGGGCCTGCAGAACTTCCATCCCATAGTGGTGTACAAGATTCTACATTAGAAAAATCTGTTAAATCACAAGTATAGCAGGCATCACCAGGATTGAGCTCACAATCACTACATTGTACCCCACCTCCTATACAATTACTACATATAATAGACAGATCAAAATCAAAAGTAATAGGATCTGTACCAGGGCAACCTTCATCCAATACCTCATATGTAATAATATGAGAAACATCAGAATTATTGGAATCTGATACTAAGTCACAAGGACCCGTTATTTCATTTCCATTATCAAAGATTGTTACTGTATATGGCCCACAACCGCCTTCAAAGTCTGTACCAGCCGTTAGGTTGGCAGACCAAGAATCTCCTGACCCATCAAAGAGCTCAAGCCAAGAAGAACAGTCGGGATAACCAGAATCACCCAGTGTCGCATCACAACTAGACCCCCCAATAAGGTACTCTATAGTAACGCCTACAGGAAAAGTTGAGTTAGGGTCTATCCATACTAGTGGATCATCGTTCAATACTTGCACGGTATAGGTTACAGTATGTTCCGCTGGAGAAGCTGTGTTACCACAACCATCATCGAGAATCCACGTTCTTGTTATTGTTCCACTACAGTTAACAACATTATAATCTAGGTCAGGATCTGCCGAAGCGTCATCACCCATAGTGTAAGAATCTGTTGGCTGGATTTCATAACAATCTTCATGGCAATTATCTCTGACCCATATACTGAAGGCTGAAGGCACGTCAGTAGGACAATTGATATCCATATCTGTAGGCCAAGTATCAGGGCACGCAGAATCTTCTTCAGGTGCTATACCTGATCCATTTGCATCTATAATAAATGTTACTGTTACCAGGTCACTTTCACTGTCATTTCCGCAGGCATCCTCTGCCCAGAAATCTACTGTAACGGAACCGTTACATTCTCCATCTCCTAATCCATCAAAGTCTATACTCCCTATGGCAGGATTGGTAATAACGATAACCCCATCGGGGTCACATCCTTCGACAAATAGTTTATTATTGACAATATCATCTACCATCTCTCCTACTTGGAAATCTATATCTCCAGCAGCGTTATCGATATCACATATTATAGTAGTAGGTTGTGCTGTCCATGTACTTGGATCTTCTAATATAGGGGCTGTATCATCTATGAATGTGACTCTAATATCGCTAACCGAAGTACTATTACCACATTGATCAGTAACCGAGAATTCAATATCAAAAGTTTGAGGACAAGAATCAACATTATCGGTAACGTCGTATGACATACCAACAGATCCATCAGGTCCCGTATTACTGCCATTCCATGCAATAAGGTCAGCCTCATCAGCACATAGATCAAAAGCAGAACCAATACCACCTCCATTTATGTAAGATCCACCAAACATAGATACATCATCACCAAATGATTGTGCATATTCTTCTACAATAGCCAATGTCGCAAACTGGGGATCACACTGCGCAAGAACACCTGCAGGATCGGCTAATATAGTAGGAAGTTGATTATCTTCTATATCTATAAATACAGTAACCACTGCAAAAGGATTGGGATCAGTTCCATCATCACATGTTATTACAAACTCGGCCTCGATCTGACCGTTGCAATCATAAGGATCATCCATGGTAATATCAATTGAACCAGGATCTAAACTAATACCTCCTCCGTTACAAGTATTTTCGAGTCCATCAGTAAAATCACCATCATCACTGAAATCCATAATCAGGTCCTCAACAGCATCGTACATAGCGTCAGGATCGTCATTATTACAGCTTATCGTGCCTATTACTTGACCATCTTGATCAATCTGCGCTGAGAGCGAAAGGCATAATGTAGAAAAGAAAAGAATACTCAGGAGTACACGTGTAATCATAGTAGATAATTGTCTCATAAAAAATGGTTAAAGATTTTCCAATAATCAGAAACCGTATAGACAAAAAATTATCGTAATGTGTCACATTACTCTAACTCTACGCGTTAAGTCTCTGACCTATAGAATATCAGAGATAGTAGTAGCAAATTATAATCCAAATAATATTTATTACATTTTTTTATCAAGTTATGTCACAATTTATGTGACTTAAAATGATTAGACAAAGTCATAAACATTAGGTGAATTTCTTTTTAATGCCACCTAACTTTATAAAACTAAAAAAAGATCTTATTTAGGTTTATAAAGTTAGACAGTATTAGAAAATCACATTTTAAAGGTTCAATAAAGAACTACAATTATCTCAAAACGGTAATACTTCCATTCTTCAATTGAAGTATTCCGTTGGTTTCGATTTCTATTACATAAGTATAGACACCTTGAATTGATCTTTCGTTGCCATAGAAACCGTCCCAAATTAATAATTCTTTAAAATATTCCTTTGTGTTATTTTCAAAAACTTGCATAATATTCCCCCATCTGTCATAAATACGTACATTCAAGATAAACGTATTGTCCCCTTTTACAAACAATCTCCACTCATCATCACCAGGTGC
>JALZVB010000088.1 GCA_023300835.1 Saprospiraceae bacterium
GTAATCCTAGATCACTTACACTTGAGTATGAAATACCAGCCCAAAATGTTTCTTCCATTTCATATTTGGTTGTAAATACGTAATCTATGATCTCTGGGTCTACAAAATTTATCTGAACAGATGGCTCAATAAAATGATCATAGGTAAAAATCTTAGTTCCGATATTGGCATAATAGTGACGTTGCCTCTCTGCTGAGATACCATTCTCAAGTAGTAATTCAGATGATACAAATTGTAAACTTGAGAATCCAAAGTAGAATATATTATCACCTTCATATTCTTCAGTATTAGAAAAATAAGCGAACCCTGCGCCTAGAGAAGGAGAGAATTTGGTCTGTCTACCTGTAGTGGCTAACATATCTCCAGCTTGTCTGATTATCTCACCTGTTGCATCAAATCGATATTGATACATATAACCATTCAACCCAAAAACCAATTGATCATCTCTTGATAATATCCGTTTAAGTTTGTAAGCATAATTGAGTTGAAGACCTGTTTTTTTAACAGGCCCAGTATTATCAGAAATAATCATCCCACCTGCACTCATATTATAATCTGCAAATGGGTATTGTATAGATGCTATTGCCGTACTAGGGGCACCTTCAAAGCCTACCCATTGCCTCCTGTAGAAAATAGAATAATCGATCTTCTGGTCTGGAGCAGTGAAAGCAGGATTCCATATATGTTGCAAATCCTGTATTGGACTTGCGTATGATAATTGTTGGCTAATGGCTATTTGTAAACTAGACACAATTAGCACGAAAGTAATTAGTAATTGTTTCATCTTAGTTTCTTATTAATGTGAGTGACTTCTTAATTTTCTGACCTTCAAACTCTAGTATGTAATAGTAAGTATCTGCGGGTAGGTCTTCTCCTTTCCTTGTGCCATCCCATCTATTTTCATTAATTTGATATCCTTCGCTTTCAAATAAAATGTTACCCCACCTTGACAGGATGGTAAGTCTATTGTCTGGGAATGCGTCTAGTCCTTGGAATTCTAGCACATCATTCATCCCATCTCCGTTAGGCGTTAGAATTGTAACGGCTGTGATAATTTCATTAGGATCTATAACAACTCTTACATTTACAGAATCTGTATTCACACAACCATTTTCATCAGTTATGACAACTGCAAAGGTCTGATCTTCCTCAAGTATTATTATTGGATTATTTATATCATCGTCTCCTTGTATAAACTCAGTGTTGTTCCATTGAAAGTCTACGCCACCTGTTGCTTCTAACATGAGTTCTTGATTAATAAGCACTAGCGTATCTGCTCCAGCATTCGCGATCGGTAAAGGATTTACATTTACTTGAACGAGTAGAGATTCAAAATTGCTAGGACATTGATCACTTATGCCTACAATGTATGACGTAGATTCAAGTGGTTGTGCTATTGGATTAGGAATTTCTGTGTCTGATAAAGTTGCATTTACATCTGCCCATTCGTAAGTCTGTCCACCAAAAGCTTGTAATTGAACTTCGTCACCTATACAGATGTCTACAACCGTATCTTGAACAGTAGCAACAAGAACAGGTAAATATGTTACAACAAAATTTGCCTCTGAAGTACAACCATTACCATCAGTTGCGACGACAGCAAAAGTTTCTTCTGTAGCGGATGTGCTTGTTATGTAATCAATATCTAGAGTAGCTGCATCTGGACCTGAACCTTGCCAGTCATATGTTTCAAAATCCCCTGTTACTTCTACTTGAACAGTTGCATCGTCTGGACACATTTCAAAATTGTCAATCAATATCTCATCTGTAATTATTTCTGTCACAATAATGTCTTGACTTGTTTTACAGTTTCCAGTGCTTACTTCTACGGTGTATGTCCCAGGTTCATTAACTGATATTTCAGCTTGACTACCTACAGTAAGGCCACCTAATGTATAATTAATATCATCAGCATTTGTATCAGCTAAAAGTACGCCTTCGCTACCTGCACAATAATTTAATTGATCATCAATAGTAAGGGTAGGTAAGGCAAGAAAAGAAACCTCTATTTCATCTGTGTTTCCACAATCAAATTCGTTAGTTACATTAACTACATAAACACCTTCTTCATCAACGATAAACTTATTGTCTGTTTCGCCAAACTGAACTTCTCCATCTTTTAACCATTCATAAGTGTTAGTAGCAACATCAGGAACTTCAAGCTCAAGCGTCTCACCGACGCATACAGACGTGTCGTCTGTTAATGTTGCAACTGGTACTGGTTTGAAATCTGCTGCAAATTCTATGACTGTCTCACAACCAATCTCATTCAGAACTACAAATGAGTAATCATCTGTTTCGCTAATTTCAATAGTTAAATCGTCTTCATCAGTAAGTTCGTTACCATCTCTTCTCCATAGGAAATCTGTCCCTGCTGTTGTTGCAGTGGCTAGCCCTATTTCTCCATCACATAATGCCGAGAAATCAAATTCTACATCTGCTTCTTCTAATGCAAAGAATTGCACATCCTCTTGTACAGTGTTACTACAACCATCAAGATTAACAACTGTTGCTGTATAGATTGCTGATTGATTTACGATAAGCTCTAAATCTGTTTGATTAGGAATCAATGTATCGTTTCTCTCCCAGGTTACATCTTCATTAGAATCTGAATCTAATGTTAATGTTACATCCGTTCCAGAACATTCTTGATTAAGACCTTCTAAAGTCAAAACGGGTGCAGCGTTAACTGTTATTTCTAAAGAGTCCGCACTTGAGCATTGACCACCTTCAGCAGCGACTGCTCTATAAATTCCACTTTCGCTAACTTCTATTTCAAGTCCATCTTCAGCTGTGAGTTGCGTATTATCACGATACCAAGTAAGATTAGAAACGCCGGTAACTGTAGCTGTTAATGTATCTGTTTCTCCTTCGCAAAATTCTAGTGTATTAGGTAGTTCTACTGTAGGTGAATCTATAAATTCTACAGCAACACTATCAACAGTTGTACAATTGTTATCATTTATTGCAGTAACAAGATATACGCCATCACCATCTTCTAAGTCAAATGATCCAGTATTACTATTCTGTAATTCTGAATTACCAATAGACCATATATAATTGTAGTCTCCATCGTTCCCTGCAACCAGTTGGAGGTCAACACCTTCACACTGTGCATGTGTATTTCCGATATCTGTTCCTGGATCTGAACCCAATTCTAGTTGTATATCTGGTGAAGCTGCAAAAGTTACCGTGACCTCCGCTTCGTCAGAACAAGATTGTCCTTCAGCCGCTATGGCTCTGTAAACACCTGATTCAGTAACTGAAATAATAGATCCCGTTTCGTTAGGAATTATGTCACTACCTCTATACCATGCTAATACTGTTGTACCTGTAAGATTTGCTTCTATGTTTTCTGTCATTCCATCACAGAAATCTAATGTCATAGGTAATTCTACGCTAGGCGTTGCTACAAATTCTACCAAAACAGAATCTCTAGTGTCACATCCTGTAAGTGTATTTAATGCTGTAACAGAGTAGTTTCCATCTCCTGACGTAAGCGTAAAAGTACCTTGATCACCATCTTGGATAGTCATTCCATTCAGTGCCCACGTATAATTGAACTCTCCATCATCTCCTGCTTCTAGTACCAATGTCTCGTTATCACATGGTGTTTTAGTATCACCTAGCTCAACTTCCGGTGCCATGTTTTCATTTACTTCAATTTCGTCTTCGTCAGAGCAAGATTGCCCTTCTGCAGCAACGGCTCTATAAGTTCCACCTTCAGTAACATCAATCGATAGGCCATTTTCACCTGGAATGATATCATTACCTGAGTACCAGTTCAATGTTGTTGTACCTGTAACATCAGCTGTCAAGGTTTTGGTTGTACCTAAACATAACTCTTCTTCTTCTGGTAAGGTTACAGTTGGCGTTTCTATAAATTCTACATTTATAGTATCTGAAGATTCACAGACATCATTGAGATTTACAGCTTTTACAATGTAATCTCCTGTTATATCATTGTCAATAGTGTAACCTCCTTCAGCACTTTCTTGAAGTGTTGTATTGTTAAGTGTCCAAGTGTAGTTAAAGGCGCCGTCATCACCTGCCATAAGATCTACTGGAATTCCACTACATTGTTGTTCAAGGTCATCACCTAAATTAAGCTCAGGCGAAGGATTAAATACAACCGTAATAGTAGCTTCGTCAAAACATGCCTGTCCTTCGGCAGCGACAGCTCTATAATCGCCAGTAGAGGTAATTTCTATTTCTGTTCCTGTTTC
>JALZVB010000089.1 GCA_023300835.1 Saprospiraceae bacterium
AGAACTGAGTTCAATAATATTGCTGAGTGGGCTAAAGGCTTACCATTTGGCTTACAAGCTACTATGCATATCAATGGTGAAAACTATGAAGGTCTTGTAAAAATTATCGGTGAAAAAAATGAGCTAGATTGGCTCAAACTATATGACACGATGCTTATTGATCAAGGTTACATAAAAGAGGTGCAAGCAATATATTTGCAAATGTCAAGTGATTACATTGATGCGCATATAGGAAATAGTAGTAAGGAGTTCCTCGATGTAGTAAGAAAGAGATTAGCGATCATAAAACAACCAGGCATATGGGAAGCACTCGAGAATCACTTGTATACTAAGTATTCTCACAGATCTCTTTTCAAAACTGAGAAATAACCAATTTTAGTTGGAAGTCACATCACCGTTTACGGCTATTATATTTGATATGGATGGTGTCCTTGTAGACACTGCCCATTTCCATTTCCTATCATGGCAGAAATTGGCTATTCATCTAGGATTTGCACTAGACAATATATATCGAGAAAAGCTAAAAGGTATAAGTCGCACTGACTCACTAGAGATTGTATTATCTGCTGGAAATGTAACCGCCAACGAGAAAGAAAAAGACGAATATAAATTCCTTAAGAACAAATGGTTTCTCGATAGCCTTCAAGGTCTGGACCGAGAAATCATTTTACCTGGTGTTATAAACTTCTTAGATTACCTACAAACTCAGAATATAAAAAAGGCCGTAGGCTCAGCTAGTGCTAATGCTAATACCATTATCAAGGAATCAGCTCTTTCTGAATATTTTGATATCGTTATCGATGCTAATATGGTCTACAAAACCAAGCCTTACCCAGAAGTATTTCTTAATGCTGCTCGTGATCTGCAAAAAGCAGAATGTGAATGTATCGTGTTTGAAGATAGCAATGAAGGTATAGAAGCTGCAAAAAGAGGAGGATTCAAGGTTGTCGGTGTAGGACAGGAAAGCGTATTGACTGCGGCTGATTATGTTATTAAGAGTTTTGTTGGGATAGACTTAGAAAACATCATAGCTAACCTGTAGCTGTTATTATGGCTACTACAATGCAATAAAAACCCATTTATATCTATTTCTCTAGTATTCAAGCGTTAAGCATTGATTAAAATCAAAGGTTAGAGACCTAATTATTCCCATAAATTGTAGATATTCATAGACCAAAAAGTATTTCAAATGAGGATGTTTATTATTTTATTTTTATTTCTAGCTCAACTATCATACTCCCAGACGGAATTAGTCATAGAACGAGTAGAAGGACTTACTTCTAATGACAGAATCGAAGAAATTGTTATTGTCAATGATGATGTATGGATCGCGTCCCGTGCAGGCATATACAAGTATGACAATACGTCCAATGACTTATCTCAAGTGTATAATAATCCTGATGCACTCGCTGTAAATGTCTCTAGAAACGGAACTGTGTATTCTGCTTACGGTGACAAATCATTATACCATAACGATAAAGAGTTCACACTAGAAGGTATAAATCTCAAAACAAATTCTGCATTAAGATTCTCCGATATAGCCATCTACAAGGGAGAAGTATGGGTAGGATCTAACCAAGGTATTTACATCTTCAACCCAACAACAAAGAAACTTACACAACACTACTCTACTAAAAACTCAAAGCTTAATAGCAACGAGATTACCTTCTTAATATACTCCTCTAATAACAAGAGCTTATGGGTAGGTACCGATAACGGTGCCTATGAAATTAAAGATCGTAGAAAAAAGTGGACTTACGAATATAAAGGCGAACACATGAAGGCGGCTACAGAAAACCCTGATGGATTATGGTTGCTATCTGATTACGAGTTATACCTTATGATAAACGGTCGTGAACATCCACAAGGACTCAAAAAAGGACTTTTCAAAGGTGAGATCAATGATCTGGCCTTAGATAACAACAACAACTTGTATGTCGCCTCTGATATACTTACAAGATACGACCCCTATCAAGATAGACTAGATCAATATGGTGAAAACTTAGGATTAGCAGCAAGTAAATGTCTTTCTCTAGCGAGTGATAAGACTGGAGCACTATGGCTAGGTACTGCAGATGCAGGTCTCTTTAGAATATATTCTGATAGTATCGACTATGCGGAGTTGAGAATAAGTATTCTTCTAGAGAAACCAATAAGTTGTCCTGGTGCCTCTGATGGTAAATTACAACTCTCAGTAAGTGGTGGCACACCTCCTTATACTTACTCATGGGAAAGATTCAGACTCAAAAACAATAGTAACCCTGACAAACTCACTGCAGGAAATTATAAGGTGACAGTGAGTGATGACCTAGGTAGTATGGCATACTCATCTATTAAAATCTCTGACCCTTCTATCATTAAAAACAATGTCCTACTTAAGAATCCTGTTTCCAGCCCTGCAAAAGAAGATGGCTATGCACTTCTGAGTCCACGAGGTGGCACACCACCCTATACAGTTGTATGGGATAATGGTGAGAAAAAATTGGAAGCCCAAAAACTGAAATTTGGAACCAATAACGTGATCATTACTGATGCCAATGGATGTCAAATAGAAGATGTCGTTAAAATAGGTAAACCTAAAATTTTACCAGACTTAGATATTGCTAAGATCAAAGTAGGACAAACATTACAGATCAACAAGCTGTTTTTTGAAGCAGATAGTTCTTCTATCA
>JALZVB010000090.1 GCA_023300835.1 Saprospiraceae bacterium
TCAATTAACTTTTTCCCCTATTTTACTAAGGGAGCGCAAAGATACAACCTTTTTAATCTAGTATGCAAGTGATTCTGAAAATAAATTTTCAAAAAATTTTATATTAGGTTTAAGGTGTTCTTTACCGAATATTTAGCTAGCAAATATAGCTTAGTTCCATTATTTATTCTGATTCTTTTGTCTAAAATTTCGTTGTAGCTTGTTTTTTTAATTTTTTGGAACAGGTTGTAGTAAAATTTATAGGCTAAGTATACACCAAACTTAGCTGAGCTAGGAAGTCCAAGAATTCCTGAAAGTCCAAAATCAAAGTCTTTCTTAATATCTTCTTCTATTACAACCTTGTCGTTATCACTAAATAATGAAACGTCTACTCCTGGAAAATATGTTCTTCCTTTTCCATAATAGTCGTCCTTTATATCTCTCAAGAAATTAATTTTCTGAAATGCTGAACCTAAAGCTTTGGCGCTATCTTTTAGTTTAAGGTATTTTTCTTCGTTTCCTTTTAAAAAGACTTTAAGACACATTAAACCTACAACCTCAGCAGAGCCATAAATGTACTTTTCATACAGTACTTTGTCATATTGCATATCGTCCGTTAAGTCCATTGCCATAGAGTCTAAGAACGCATGTATAAGTTCTCTGTCTATATTATAGTCATTCACAACTTTCTGAAAAGCTTGCAAGACGGGATTCAAACTTATACCAAGATCTATTGCTTTATCAGTGTCTTGTCTGAATTGCTGCAATAAATCACCTTTATTATAATCATGGAAGGTGTCTACGATTTCATCTGCGAACCTTACGAAGCCATAGATACCATAGATGGGCTTTCTTAGCTCTTTTGCAAATAACCTAATACCCATAGAAAATGAGGTGCTATACCTCTTAGTAATAAGGGTACTACATTCTTCACAAACTTCTTGATAGAGCTCAAACATTATTGCAAGTCATTTATAAGTTCTTGTGCAGCAACCTGTCCTGAAATTATTGACGGCGGTAGACCTGGTCCAGGTGTTGTTAGTTGTCCTGCAAAATACAAATTAGACAATTTTTTACTTTTTATTGAAGGTTTTAGAATTGCCGTTTGTGACAATGTATTAGCCAATCCATAAGCATTGCCCTTGAAAGCGTTATAGGTTGTTTTAAAGTCTCCAACGCTAAAGTGTTTTTTGAAGATGATATTATCTTTAAAGGGTCTTCCAATATGTTTTTCTATTCTCTTTATCATGAGCTCACAGTATTCTTCATTTTTTGCTGCTGAATCTTTAAGGTTAGGGGCCAGTGGCATCAGTAAGAACATATTCTCTTTTCCTTCTGGTGCAACACTAGTATCTGTCTGTGAAGGACAACAAACATAAAAGAGTGGATTGTCTGGCCAATTAGGTTCTTTATATATCTGATGTGCATGCTCGTCAAAGTCTGCATCAAAAAACAAATTGTGGTGTTCGAGTTCATCTAGTTTCTCATCCACACCTAAGAAAACCAATAAGCTTGATGGAGCCATTGACCTATTGTCCCAATATGAAGGAGTATATGACCTATAAGTTGGATCTATGAGAACTTGATCTATGTGATGGTAATCTGCATTGGAAACAACAAAATTTGTAGAATGTTTTTCATTTGCCGTTAAGGCAGCGGAAATCTTACCTTTTTTATACTCGAAACCTGTTACTGGTGAGTTGAATTTAAACTTTACGCCTTGATCTAAAGCTATTTTATAGAATGCTTCAGCTATCTTATACATACCGCCTTCTGGATACCAGGTGCCTAGTTTGATATCTGCATAATTCATAAGGCTATATAGCGCTGGCGTATCTTGCGGTGTCGCGCCCAAAAAAAGTACTGGGAACTCCAGTATCTGTCGGAGTTTATCGTTCTTGACAACCTTGCTGATTTCTTTACTAATGGATTGTAGCATTTGTAACTTAAAGAAACTCTTAAACACTTTAAGTTGCATGAATTCCATGATGGACTTGCCTGGCTTCCATACAAACTCTGACATGCCCACTTCATATTTATATTGGGCTTGAGCTAAGAATTTTTCTAATTTTTTCCCTGTTCCCTTTTCAATGGTTTCAAAAAGAGCTTTTAGTTGTTTAAAATCAGAGGGGATCGACACGGTTTCGTCCTCAAAGACTACTTTGTATGAGGGATCGAGTCTTAATAGGTTATAGAAATCGGATGTTTCGTATCCAAATTTTGCGTAGAAGTCTTCAAATACCTGGGGCATCCAATACCAACTGGGCCCCATGTCAAAACTAAATCCATCCTCTCTGAAGTAATTAATTCTGCCACCTGGTTTGTCGTTTTTTTCCAGTACCAACACATCAAATCCTTGTTGAGCCAAAACCGCTGCTGCTGATAAGCCTGCTATTCCTGACCCAATTATTGTTACTCTCTGCAATTGTATTTATTCTATTTTGTTAAAGATTAAAACAATGATAGTTGATTAAAGTTCTTGTCATCAACCTCATTTATCAATGTTTCATTATTTATATGAACATTGTTAAGGTCTGTAGAAACAGGATAGGCTTTCATATGGTCTTGTGAGTATGGTTCTATCATCTTAATTAGTTCAAGTGGCGGCACTTCTTGGTTTAACCATATCACTTCTTGCTCTCTTGTCAATATGATGGGCATCCTATTGTGTATTTTCTTGACTAGTTCGTTGGGTTCCTGCGTTAGTATTGTAAATGAATGAATTTCTTCTCCCTCGGGAGATGTCCACATGTCCCATAGTCCTGCCATAGCAAAGATCTCTTGATCTGTTGTCATTATTCTAAATGGTTGCTTTATTCCATTAGATTTTCTTTTCCATTCATAAAATCCGTCTGCGGGTACAAGGCATCTTCTGTGCTCAAAGGCTGAACTAAATGCCTTTTTCTCTAAAATAGTTTCTATTCGCGCATTTATCATAGAAAAGGCGACTTTCTTATCAAGCGCCCATGAAGGAATCAAGCCCCATCGTGCATGCATAAAGTGTGCTGTATCAGCACTTGTTATTATAGGCATGATGTGAGAAGGCGCTACGTTGAAATTAGGCAATGGATTGTATTGGGTTATGTCATCAGAATAAAACTTAGCTCCAAACCTTTCTTCTAGCTGTATTTCTACTTTGTTAAGTGAAGATCTTCCACACATGAATACTGTTTCTTATTTGTACAAATGGTTCGTAAGTAAGTGAATTCATAATAAAGTTGATAGAATATGTTGTGAAAACAAGAAACCGTTACTAGACTATGCAGTAATTCTTAACTTCACAAACTATGCTCGCAAGGTTTCTTTTGATTTGCTTATTCTCGACGAATTTATGTGTCTTGTTAAGTGGTCAGTTTCATTATGGGATAAAAGGTAGTCTTGGTCTTTCTTTTAATAAAGCCGAGCTTAATCGTTATGACGATAAGGATGATTTTCTTGTTTATGAACTGCGATATCTAGATCAAGATATTCTTCCTACTATTGCTTTATCGGCGTTCTATAAACAAGGCTGGGTATATTTCCAGTCTGACATAGGGTACGGCAGGGTAAAAACAAACTTTAGGGGTAATAACTATTTTGACCTTAACCAAATAACATCAGATATAAAAAGTAAAACCACGCATTCTATTGACGTTCCTGTGCTGGCTGGGTTAAGTATAAATCAATTTAAATTAGGAGTAGGACCCATTTTTTCATTTCTATTATCTGAAAATGCCGTTATTCCAGATATTACCGAATTCGAAGAAAGAAGAAGCTCTATAGAAAATGGTTTTCTTTTTCAAGCAGGCATTATTATAAACAAGCTACACATAGAATTAAGCTATGATTATAGGTTTAATCAAATTGGAGATTATTTATACTTCAGAGGTGTCAATAACAAGTTTGATCAAAGTATTCAATATATAAGAATGGGAGTTGGTGTTATGTTGTGATAATAATAGTTAAAACAACTCATAGGAAAAATTAGTTAAACAATTTCTTCTTCTTCCAATATTTTTCTAGCTCTTACTTCGTGTTCTTTATCAACATACAGTTCTATATCCCCAAAAACACCTGCATGGGCAGAGTCCGTTTTATCAATACTAAAGGATTCTATCCCTTGTTCTTTTAATACATGCTTGGCTGTCATTATTCTTAACTGGGAAACGGTAAACATTACTCTTGATTCTTCCATGCTTCTCGTGTTTATATATTAAATGAAAATTTAACCTATTTTATTGTAAAAAACTCCGCATGGTTAGGTAATGTACCATTTGGGCTATACCCTAAAAAAAAACCACCACCACCTGCTCCAGAGAGTTTGAGATAAAAGTCTCCTGATTCTATTCCAGCTTTCCAGAGCTGTTCTATTTCTCTAGGTATCATAGGCTTGAAGTTATGATATTGTAGCGAGCTGATATTTCTGAAGTCTTCAAAAATATCCTTTCCACCAGCTATACACTTTTCTATAATAGTTGTATTGTATCCGTTAAGTTCTTCTATTGCCGACTGGAAAAGCTTGTCCGAGGCGCTTCTTTCTTTAAAGTGTTTAATTAATGGCTTACCGTTTCTTTCTTTTTTGCTGTCAAGTAAAAAGAGGTTGTTGTCTAACTCTAATTGGGTAATTATCTCAATGCCTGTAGCGCTTGAGAATAGTGCTTTGCTGTAAAATGATGTCAATGGATCTAAGCCTGAGCTTTTTCCATGAAAAAAAGACTCTATCTCTGCCAATAACAGCTTGAGTTGAAAACTATCCAATGGGGCTTTTATAAAAAAGGCTTCATAAGCTGCAGCTGATAATGCTCCAGAGCTTCCTAGCCCATATCCTTGTGGAATAGTCGAGTTAAATACCCAATTTTCACTTATAGCGATATTGATAGCAGAGACATTTGATCGATCTAGAGGTTTTAGAAATTCAAAGAAACCCAATAAGTCTGATGGTACTGACAAACCTGAAGCCTTCCACTGCCCTCCGTATTTATCATATGGAATAGATAGCGCATTACCACCTGCAATGACTGTATATTCTCCAAAGAGGAGTATTTTAGAAGGAAAACGGGAATGTGTTAATTGTTGAATTTGTTCTCTATTTTATGGTTTTTGAGAAATGATTTTCTGTGTGAAAGTAAAATCATTTCCTGTAATAGTAAGAAAGTATACTCCCGCCGGTAGATTTGTCATTATTTGAACAGTATTGATAATATTTTCTTCGGTTCTATAATGAACGCTTCCTAGTGCATCATAGATTGAGATATAAGATTTCCCTGATGCCCAATTGTCTGATGACACATTAATATAGTTCTCAAATGGGTTTGGGTAAACATCTAAACCTACTTGGTTGTTTTCCTCTAGGGCTGTATCCGTCTTAAGTTCGCCATATAAACAGATCAGTTCTTTCGCTATCTCTTCAGTTATTGTTGTAAGCGCTTGAGTTCCATCATTACTCATAACGGCAACAGCAATATCAAGTTCTGGAACATAATACATAGTAGCAGTATAAATAATTACACCTGAATGACCAAAAACTGTGTCTACACAATTTGTTGAAGAACTGAAAACTCCAGCGCCTATATTACCTTCAAAGTCTAATAAGAGGTCCATTGTAGCTGGCTCAAGAAGTAGACCTTTGTACAGATCGTATGTCCACTTTACAAGATCCTCTGGCGTTGTACTCAATGATCCTGCTGCTCCATGAGCAGAAAAAAGCGCATCTGTAAACAAATTAAATAGTGTGATATCATCTGGTTCACTATCGTTGTCTAGATCCAGCCAGAGATGCGCAAGCTCAGATGACTGCAATTCATCTGGAACTGACAACATAGAGGGATACCTCTCGGCGACATCAAATGTTTCTCTGATATAGTCTAAATAAGGCTCCTGCGTAACCGAAGTAATAATTTCACCCAATAAAAGGTAGTTGGTATGCGATAACAACTGTTGCTCACCTGGAGAAAAAATAGGCGCTAATACAAAGCCCTCAATAACATCCTGCGTATTATATATTTGTTCAGTGAAAGCTGCATTAAAAAATTGAGGGTGATTGACAAAGTCAAATATGCCACTAGAATGATTAAGTAGTTGGTTTATTGTTATTGATGGATCAATATTAGCGTAATCTGGAAGATATTGTCCAATAGTGTCTGACAATTGTAGCAGCTGTGTTTCATTAAGTTTAAAAATCGCAGCTGATGTTATCGTCATCATACAAGAACCCATACCTAGCGCTGTTTCTGGTTGTAGCAACAGGTCTTTACTATCCTGCCCTGCAGTACCCGTCCATATGTCATCTCCAATATAAACAGCAGCTGAAACTCCTACGACATCATCAAAGTCAATAAGGTCAAATAGGTGGTCTTGAAAAGCTGTAGTTTGCTCATCGTTAAGCTGAGCTGTGACAGAGCCACAAAACAAAACGATACAGAAAACAAGGATTTGGTGCGGTTTCATAAACTAAATGACAATTAAGGTATTAATATTCCTGTTGTTTCTACGGAGTTATTTTACTTGTATCTGATAAACCTTGATAACATACTAGAAACGACAAGAGTTCTGTTTGTTTATACTTATTAGAATATCCGTTTTATCGTCTATTTTGTTAACTACAGCAGCACGAATTGACTTTTCTTATCTTTGTCGTTTGTCTCAACTTTTGGTTAGATATAAATATTAATTTTTACTATGGTTCACAAGCATAAGATTTGCCTTATAGGTGCAGGAATAATGAGTGCAACGTTAGGCGTTATTATCAAACAACTCATGCCCAATGCCCACATTACACTGTATGAGAGACTCAATAGAGTAGGTGCTGAAAGTTCAGGTGCATGGAACAATGCAGGAACAGGTCACTCGGCTTTCTGTGAGCTCAATTATACGCCATCTAGAGAAGGTGGTGAGGTAGATATTACCAAAGCGCTTAAAATCAGTGAGGCATTTGAAGTTTCTAAACAACTCTGGGCATACCTTATTAAAAGTGGTGCCGTTACAACTGAATTTCCTTTTATTAATGATATAGACCACCTGAGTTTTGTTTTTGGTCAGGAGAATAGAAATTTTCTTAAAAAGCGTCATAACTCTCTTTCTAAGTACAAGATGTTCTCGGACATGGCTTATTCTGAAGATTCAGAGAAAATAAAAGAATGGGTTCCTTTGATGATGGAA
>JALZVB010000091.1 GCA_023300835.1 Saprospiraceae bacterium
GCTAGACATCTTGTTGGTGGGGAAATGTCCTATACTTGCCTCGGTAATGGTGATTATGAAATCCAATTATTAATTTATCGAGATTGCTTAGGTGGTGGTGGAGACTTTGACAGAGAAGCTAGTATTGCAATCTATCAGTGTGGTAATACAATAGGTTGTGATCTATTACGACAAGGTAGTCAAAGTTTAAACTTTACGGTACCCTTGGGAGCTGTCACCTTGGAAAATCAGCCAGATGCTACCTGTCTATTACCTCAAGTTTGTATAGAACAAGGCGTTTACAAATTCAAATTGAGTGAGTATAATTTCTTCTTACCACAAGTCGATAATAGCTACCACATTGTTTATCAAAGATGTTGTAGAAATGAAACCATTACCAATATCATTTCCCCAGAAGAAACAGGTAACACTTACACCGTTGAAATCACTCCAACAGCGCAACTAACTTGCAATACAAGTCCTCAATTTAACACCTTTCCTCCTGCCGTTATTTGTACCAATGAACCTTTCTCTTTTGAGCATACTGCCAAGGATGAAGAAGGGGATGACCTAGTGTATGCTTTTACAGCCCCTCTTCTTGGTGGAGGACTAGATCTAAGTGGGGACGGTAGAACTACTTGTTCAGGTATCACGCCCTCTCCTCCTTGCCCGCCACCTTATAATCAAGTCTCTTTTGTAGGAGGGGATTTTGACGGTACAAAACCTTTTGGTAACAATTTACAAATTGACCCATCCACTGGTATTATTTCTGGTACGCCCACTGTTCAAGGTCATTATGTAGCAGGAATTAGTGTATCAGAATATCGAAATGGCGTTTTGTTAAGCACGATCCAAAGAGAGTTTCAAATAACAATCGCTGATTGTGAGCAATTCAATGAACGAACTGGTTCTATATGCGATGATGGAAATCCTAATACAGAAAATGACCTTATTCAATCTGATTGTTCTTGTAAAGGAACCGTAAAAGAGGCGATATTAAATACACCAGATTTATTCTTTTCGGAGTACATAGAAGGAGATGGAGATAATAAATGTTTAGAAATTTTCAATCCACTCGAGGTAGCTGTTGATTTGTCTGAATATGAGATTAAGATATTTAGTGACGGTAGTCAAAATGGACAGATTTTAAAAAGATTAACTGGTAGTATTCTCCCCCAAAGTACCTATACTATTTGTAAAAATTCTGCAGATCAATTACTCCTTGGTTTTGCAGATGCTACTTTCGACGGCGATTATGATGGCAATGATGCCTTGAGTTTAGAAAAAAATAATACCCTTGTAGATCTATTCGGCAACATAGGCTGCAATCCCGGTGATGCTTGGTCTGGTACTAGTAACAGGACACGAGATAGATCCTTGCTTAGATGTCCTTGCGTTTATAATGGGGTAAAAGCTGATCCTGCCGATTGTGAATTCCCTACCTTAGATACTGAATGGATAGGCTTACCAAATGGTAATTATTCCAATATAGGTATGTCCACCGCGGATCAAATTAATGATCCAACCATTCAATTTTTAAACAACCTAATATGTGATTGCCAACCACTTTGTAAGGCTAGAGATTCTTTAGTATTAATAGATTTATATACTGCTACAAATGGTGCTCAATGGATTACTCCTTGGGATTTGGAACAACCAATGAATCAATGGTATGGTGTCGAAGTTAATGAAGATGGCTGTGTCACTTGTTTAGATTTAGATGGAATCTTCGACTGTAATAATAATCAAGAAAGCGCTACTACTGGTAATAATTTAAATGGCGTTTTACCTTTATCTATTGGTAATTTAAAAGATTTAGAATCCTTATATCTAAATAATAATGAACTACTAAATCAACTTCCTTCGACTATAGGATATTTGTTAAAATTAACAGCATTAGATGTTAGTAACAATCAACTATCGGGACCTATTCCACCAGCACTTGGCAATCTTAATCAACTAGAATTTTTGTGGCTAAATAATAATACCTTCAATGATCCGATTCCTATAGATCTAGGTTTACTTCGCAGCATAAAAGTATTAAATGCTGCAAATAATGCATTAACAGATAGTATACCTGAAGATATTGGATTACTCCAAAACATAGCGACTCTTAATTTTTCAAATAATCAACTTTCTGGTTGTTATCCAGCATCCTTATTAAATCATTGCGATATCGACTCCGATTTTTCTAATAATCCTCAACTCCCTTGGGAAGGAAATTTCATTCTTTTTTGTAATTCAGAAGAACAACTTTTTTCCACTTGTGATGACGGTAATCCAGACACAATTGAAGATCGTATTCAAGATAATTGTACTTGCGTAGGAATGATAGAGGAACTAGAAATAGACTGTACGAATCCTATCAACTTAGGTACTTTAACAAGCGATACGACAATGATTTTTTGCGATGATTCTGGAATATTAAATACCATTAAGCCCACAGGCTTTTCAGGAAAATGGACGGCTACTTCTGAAGATGTTATTATTCTTAAAAAGGACACCGCAAGTACACTAGTGGAAAACTTACCACTCGGCACTACGCTGTTCACTTGGACCTTAGACACCTTGAATTGTGAGACCTATGAACCGAGTACCATTGAAGTACAACGCTTAAGTAATCCAATACTACAAATGGATACTTTCTTTCTACAAAATCAGGCAGAAAATTTTTCTTTCGAGGTAACTACTAATGATCAACTAGCATTAACTGATTATACCATTGAGCTAATTAATACTACTACCTTAAATCCTATTACAAATGCAGGTAATGGTATTTTTCAATACGAAGCAAGCGCTAATGTAATTGGAGATATTAGTTTTGATTATCAAATATGCTACGATGTATGTCCCGACTATTGCGACCAAACAAGCGTGACATTACTAGGTTCAGAATTAGCAACTGACGATCCAATAATTCCTAATGCCATTACCCCTAATGGAGATGAATTAAACGAATTCTTATTC
>JALZVB010000092.1 GCA_023300835.1 Saprospiraceae bacterium
AAATTCAATTTTGTCTCATGACAAGCTCTTGGGTTTACGATACAAGAACTTAGCTTCATATTGAACGTATGATCAAGACAAGCTTGGTTACAAGCGATACAAGTATTTATTTCTTGTGCTCTGTTTTCCATAGCCTTGAGAACGAGTTCTGGATCGGCAAGAAATGGTCTAGCCATAGAAACCATATCAGCGCAACCATCTTGTAATACCTGCTCAGCGATATCAGGCATATTGATACGATTGGTTGTGATAAGTGGAATGGAAACTTCACCCATCATTTTTTTTGTAACCCAAGCATAGCCAGCTTTCGGTACCATGGTTCCTATTGTAGGTACTCTCGCCTCATGCCAACCAATACCTGTGTTGATTATTGTAGCGCCAGCTTTCTCTACAGCTTTCGCCAATTCAACCACTTCTTCCCATGTACTGCCTTCATCAACGAGGTCCAACATTGATAGACGGTAAATGATAATAAAGTCAGAACCCACTTTTGATCGGATGTCTTTTATGATTTCTAGAGGAAGTCTCATTCTATTAGCATAAGATCCACCCCAGTCATCTTCACGTTTGTTTGTTTTAGTAACGATGAATTGGTTGATTAGATATCCTTCAGATCCCATGACTTCTACACCATCATATCCAGCTTCCTTGGCCAATAGTGCACAATCTCCATAATCATGGATGGTTTGCCAGATTTCGTCGTCTGTAAGTGCTTTCGGTCTGAATGGGGATATAGGTGACTTTATATCTGATGCGGATACAGCTTTTGGATGATAAGCATATCTTCCTGTATGTAATATCTGCATGCATATTTTGCCTCCAGCCTCGTGCACAGCTCGTGTAATAAGACTGTGATGTTCTGCCTCTTTCTGTGTGGTTAACTTAGCGGCACCTGGAGCGACACTGCCTTCTACATTAGGTGCTATACCACCCGTAACGATGAGTCCTACATGTGCCCGAGCTCTTTCTGCATAATAAACGGCTGCTCTCTCAAAACCACCTACGATTTCTTCAAGATTAGTATGCATAGACCCCATAATAACACGATTCTTAAGTGTTGTAAACCCTAAATCTAATGGGGAAAGCAGTTTTTCGTATTTCATATAGCTTGTGTTTATTTAACTCTGAGTAAAGTTAACATAAGCTAGGTATTAATCCTAGGATGTATGATTGAGTTATGACAGATTAGGGGATATAAACGATATTTATTAATTTAGGTCTACAGACTGTTAGTAAATTATTTTAGACGACTGAATTTTTATCATTATGCTTAGGAACCTCTTCTGTTTTGTTCTACTTATTATATTGTCTTCTTGCCAACTAAATGCTACACATATCGCTGGAGGACACATTACTTATGAATTTCAAAATTTTAATTCTGATTCTACGCAAGCTACGTATAGTATCAAGGTTACAATGTTTAGAGATGTATCAAGCTCAGGTGCTACGTTTGATAATGATGCGGCGTTTGGTTTATACAGTAAGACAGAGACATCGTCTTGGGAGCATGATAAAACGATTTATCAGAATCCAGGTGTTGTAGATAAAGTACTTATTTCTGATCCATCTTGTCTCCATGGACTTGATTATGAAAAAGCAAGCTATGAATGGATTGTTACTTTAGATATCGATGGATCTGATTATCTGATAGCTTATCAACGTTGTTGCAGAACACCTAGCTTGACTAATATAATAAATCCAAGTGAGACGGGGATCGCTCTGCAGGTAGAGATAACAGAAGAAAGTGTTTTAACTGGAAATAGTAGTCCCGCACTTTCTCAAGATCCCAGTTTTTTAACGTGTATTAGCAGTCCAATCGATTGGAATACAGGATTGTCAGATCAAGAGAATGATGAACTTGTTTACAGTTTTTGTACACCTCTCAACGGTGGTGGACCCATGGGAAATAATTCTGGTTGCTGTGATTGTATTAGACCCGATCCAGACATTTGTTTGCCTGATTTTGAAAACATTCTATATGGACAAGGTTATTCAAAAGAAGAACCCTTTTTGTGTGAGCCAAAAATTGAAATAGACTCTAATACAGGTGAAGTTTCTGGAACGCCTATAGAAATTGGTTTGTACCAATACGGAATATGTGTCGAAGAATACCGCAGTGGTGTATTAATGTCAAGACTTTATTTTGACAATCAGACAGTTGTACAAGATTGTGGGTCAGGAGAAATAGACTCGTCTCTTGTACCTTTCATATATTTGGATAGTGATGGTGATCAATATGGCTCATTTGATATCAGTATGAGATCTTGTATTGTATTAGCTGGTTATGCCAACAATGCTGATGATTGTGATGACAACAATTTTAGAATTAATCCTGGAGCGGTGGAAATTCCAGATAATGATATCGATGAAAATTGTGATGGAATCATTACTCATGGAGTGAATTTAGATTCACTCGAATTGAATTTATTTCCTAACCCTTCGCTAAGCCATATATTTATTGGCGTTGAACTGATTGGTATAAAAATACTGATTTACGATATGCAAGGAAAAATCATTATTGAAGACTTTTACTCTAGTGAGGGTATAGATGTCAATGCGCTTTCTACTGGTGTTTATTATTTGCAGGTCATTGAGGATGGGGGTAATAGAAATTGGTTTGATCGGTTTTTGAAGGTTTAAATATTTACTTATCGTTAGGTATATATCATTGTTAGCGGTCAGCAAAAAGATGAAATGTCAACCGAAGATTACGAAATACAAATTATCTGAATTAGCACTAAAAGAATAATTGAAATAGAAGTAGAATAAAATTCATTAGTCGAAAAGTAGTTTCGATAATTATAAACGATGAAAATGTCAATCAAAAGAGAACCAATATTGAGTTATCAAAGAGTTACCTATAAAACTTAATTATAGATTATTATGAAAACGCCTATCGAATCATGGTTAAAATTTTGCAAATCCTTAAATTGAAATTATTTATAACTAATAAACAACACAATCACAACGTTTTGGAGCTACCAATATCCTAACTGCACATGAGTTGATTTATACAAACCTTAGTGAAGTGATTCCATTAAAGTTGAGGGATGAAACTAAAACAAAAAATAAAATCCTTGGAATTGGGTATAGAGCTCTACGATTTGGAGTTACAAGCTTTCAAATAGATGTAAATACAGTCCTCTTACAGCACGAAGTCTTTGGTCATGGAAGTAGGATGCGGGAATTTGATTATACCAATCTGGAATACAGTTTTAACCACCTTTTTCCATTCAATTTTGGAGGAACAGCAAAAAAAACTAAAAGGATTGAAATACTTACTTGTTAATTTCAATACTAGTCAAATGGAAAAATCCAAAACAATATATATAATGAAAACGAGTAAACCATCATTTAATCTAGCTGAAAATGAACCCATATTAGCAAGATTGCAATACTATGTCTGTTATGAAAATTTATAACTATTTTGACCATTATTACATGAATATCTCCGCTAAATAGCCAGATATAGTAAAAGAAAGAACTGCATACAAAACTAAATTAGGCCTGTGCAAGTAGAAATAAAAGAGCCAAGAATCAAATGTTACAAATGCATGAGGCCGTCAAGCTCATGTATATGTAAACACATAAATACTATTCAAACCAAGACACGTTTCACTATTCTTATGCATCCGAAGGAGTATAAAAAAGAAAAGAATGGAACGGGACATATGACTAAGCTTCAACTTAAGAATTCTGAAATCATAGTTGGTGTGGACTTTACGAATAATGCACGTGTAAATGAAATACTGAACAAAGAAAATTGTTCGTTTTTACTTTATCCAGGGAAAGATAATTTCAACTTGTCGACAAGAAAAAGTTCTGAAGTAAATTCTTTTATGGGTAATACTCCACACATCTTTATTCTCGATGGGACATGGCCCTGTGCACGTAAAATGCTTAAGCTGAGTAAAAATTTACAAAAACTAAAAAGAGTAAGTTTCGATAATAAAATACAATCAAAATTTATTATCAAGCAGCAACCAGAATCTCTTTGTCTTAGTACTATTGAGTCAGTTTATACAGTCTTAAATTTACTTAATAAAGCTAACGTAGAACAATGCGAAACGAAGCATTTGCTTCTTCCTTTCGAAAAAATGATTGCATACCAAATCGAATGCATTATAAATCCCAATAATAAAAAATATCGTCCGAGCACAAGAAGAGAGATGATTCCTAAGGATATGTACAAGAGTAATCAACAAAGGAGTACTATTTATGAACAAGAAAATTAGGTTTGTATTTTGTATTGATTCATGTTTTGACATTACTTTTTTCTGCTACTAGGATCCGATAGCTTATTGTGGACTATTATTTTTAGATATCGGAAATTAACCCTTAGCATTGTGTATGCGTATGCTATTAAGGTATCTTTAGATTTTTTTACAAACACAAACATGGCCAGGTCCAAACTAAAAAAGCTTCTTTTCAGTTTAGTAGTACTTGCTATGCTTATACCATTTCTTCTTGTTGCTATACTTCATGTCTACACTGGCACGGCCTGCGGCTCTGCGCAAACCGCAGAGGACTACTTCTCCAAAGTAGAACAATTCTACAAGTTCTCTCATATCCAATTAGGGGAAAGACCACTTAGATATATTAAGACGGGACGGAATGATACCAATACACCACTTTTCCTATTTGTGCACGGTGCTCCAGGAAGTTGGGAAGCTTTCAAATCATATCTCGCTGATACAGAGTTACAGCAGATAGCTCAGCTCATCTCTGTAGATAGATTTGGATATGGGGAGTCTGATTATGGTCGACCTGTTACTGATATTGCGACACATGCTGCTGGTATCAATGAAGTGATTAAAGCCAACCCCGCTAATAAAGTCATCCTTATCGGTCACTCTTATGGCGGCGCAGTTATAGCCGAGACAGCTGCTAAATATCCCAATGTGGTCGATGGTCTCCTTTTGATAGCACCAGTTATAGACCCCGATTCCGAACCTGTAAAATGGTATGCTCATCTAGCTAACTTGGCTTTTTCAAAATCACTTTTACCTGACTACATCAATGTATGTACTAGTGAGAAAATGAACCACATTCAGGCTCTAAAGGATATCCAGTCAGATTGGTCTCGCATATCGGTACCTGTCATACATTATCACGGTATTACAGATGCCCTTGCACCTTATGATGGCAACGTCAAATTCTCTCGCAGATATATTGATGAATCTTTATTGACAGTTATAACAGAAGAAGACGAGGGG
>JALZVB010000093.1 GCA_023300835.1 Saprospiraceae bacterium
ATGTACCAGCAGGTACTTATATTCTGAGACTAGAGGTCGGTGATGAAGTGATATTTGAAAAAATATCAAAAATAAAATAAGCTCTTACGACGCTTATTAAGTTAACCAAGAGGTCGGCTCAATTTATTGAGTCGGCCTCTTTTTTTATGGAGATTATATTCTCTATCCGTATGATCAGTAGTCTATCAGGCACTGCTATTTGCTAAACCTCATAAAAATTTAATAATAAACGCCATCTTGATAGGGGGGGCATATAACTTTCCTTGTCTTAATAATATACTACCCCTTTTAATTTCGACGTAATTGACTGTTGCGACACTAATTTCAATTGCAAACATGAAGTATGTCTTAAGGGTTTTAGTTTTGTATTTGTGTACAGCTAGTCAGCTTATCGCACAGTGCGACAGTAATCCTTCTCTACAATCAGGAAATATTTCTCCCACTTATCTTGAGATAGGACAAGGGGGAACACTATCATTTTCATTTATTGAAAACCTGATAGGACAATCTGATCCGCATGATGACCCCATTCGATTACAAATAGAATTATATGATATCTCCCCAGTTGGTGGACTCAGTGCTATTAAAGGCGCTTTTTCTCAGGACTTCTTATGGACTTATGATGACGCTAAGAATACCTTTGAAGGTGTGCAGAACAAGTCGTTTGGAATAATGGAAGGTGGTGTAATTTCTTTAGACTTTTTTATCAAAGATTATAAGGGTTGTGCCCATGGAAACCTAGGGTTCAAGGCAAGTTTAATACCATCAGGATGTATGTCTGCCTCTAATATTACGTCGGATGATATGGAAGCTGTCTATACATGCATAGAAATTTCTGGAGAGTGTGATCTTTCGTTTAATACTATCGATGTGATGCCTAGTAATTGTAGTAATAAAAATGGTCGCATAATATTGGAAGTTAATAATGGAATGCCTCCTTATTCTTATAAGTGGCATGAAGGCACGACTGAAAACCAGCTTATAGATCTTGGTCCAGGGATATACCATGTGACAGTTTCTGACTCGGAAGGTTGTGAATTAATACAAGAAATAGAAGTTACACAAGAATGCCAGAATAGAAGAATAGCGAGTAAGATATGGAATGACATCAATTTAAATGGAATGATAGATAGTGATGAAGAAGGCATTTCAGGTGTGGTTGTAACACTTGTAAATGATAAGACATCTATAAAAACGACTACAGATCATTTTGGTGATTTCTATTTTGAGGCTATTAATTTAGACCTGTTTAACATTGAAATAGAACTTCCTGAAAACGTGAGTGATTATGTGCCGCAGGATGTATTTGTTAATAGTAATAACTATATTTCTTTATCATCATCAGGAGGTCCTAGCTGGCTTATGGAGCAAGTAGAATTAACATACGATGATCTAGACAGTAGTTTTGATATAGGATTCTATAAAGGGAATTCTGTAGGAAGTCAAGTATGGAAAGAAGCAGGTGTAGTTAATGATTATTTTGATCAGATGGATCAACCGTTAGAAAATATAGAAGTCAGATTAAAAGAAGCTGAGAATGGCAGACTAAGAGCAACTACACATACTGACAATAACGGAAAATATATCTTCGAAAGAATAAAAAAAGGAAATTATTTTATAGAATTCTTAGCTCCTGAAAACTTAAGTTTTCTCAATCCTATTTCAAGTATGGGAAATGATGTTAACAGTGATACTTATGTTCTATCTCCAGACTCTGGGCTTGCGGTCTCTCAAGTAGTTGTCTTAGCCTCAGGTGACCATGCTATGAATATAGATGCAGGTATGAAACCTAAGGCTGTACTAGCGATCAATAACTTTAATCTGGAAGCAGAAAGAGATGTCGAATCTAACGATACTAAATTGTCTTGGAATATCATCACAGATAAAATCGTACAGTCTTTCTCAGTAGAAAAGGCTTATGCATTGGATGAAGATTTTGAAAACATTGGCCAGGTTCAATATGAATTACTTTCTAATGCATATTCATATATTGATGAAAATACAAACACTGTAGGGAGTCACTACTATCGGTTGAAAATAAATTATATAGATGAAAAATCAGTCTATACACAAGTGGTTTCTATAGAGGTAGATGTGATAGAGGAGGTAGCTGATATGTATTTCAATATTTATCCAAACCCTGTTACGAGTAAGATAAATTTAGAATTCGATGGTTCCGGCAATGATGAATTATTGGTTTCTATTATGAACCCACAAGGGAAGGAGTTACTAGCGTTTTCTCCAACTGAAATTAAAGCTGGAAAAAATCATTTACAATTTGACGTAATGGATCTTACAGATGGAGGCTACCTGGTAAAAATTAAAACAAAAAACGATGTCAAGATTGATAAGTTTGTTAAAGCAGAATAACTAAAAGTTGACGACTTCTATTACGCATTAGGAATTAACCTAAGAAAGGTATCAGTATTACATTTCATCAACGCTAATGCAGAATTGATATGATGTAATACTGATTTTTCATTTTAAATATAAAAAATTCTATTTTGAGGCTATATCTTTGGCCTCATTATTAAAAGCAATATACTCATTTAGAATTTCTTCTAGGTTAGGTTTAGGTATCAATCCGTTAAACCGTTCCTGGAATTCCCCTTTGTTAATTACAATTAAAGTAGGGATAGATTTTATCTTAAACTGAGTGCTCAATTTAGGAGCTGTTTCTGTGTTGATCTTAACTACGAGTGCTCTACCTTCATATTCTTTAGATAACTCGTCTATAATGGGACTCATTACTTTACAAGGACCACACCACGAGGCATAGAAATCTAGTAGCACAGGAACTTCTGATTTCCCTACCAGCTCCTTATAGTTAGCATCAGTGACTTCTGGTGCTTTGTATTTTGGTTTCTTTTTCCAGAACATAATTTTATTTTTATAGGCCTAAAACTTCAGGAGCCATTCCCATATTAGAGAATCCACCATCATGGTAAAGATTCT
>JALZVB010000094.1 GCA_023300835.1 Saprospiraceae bacterium
ATCAGAGACTTTATCGCCTTCCCTAAAAATACAAGTGGAAGAGATATGATGATAGATGCTCCTTCTAAAATATCAGGTGAGCAACTAGATGAGCTGTATATCGACTTGCAGAAAGTAGAAAAGAAAGGGGATAGTTAAGGGTAAATTTCTAGTTTGAAATAAAATGCCTTTTTATAACATACATTGACATTTGCCTCGCCGGCAGGCTTTCATTTTTGTATTGAAACAAAAACGAAACAAAAAACTCAAGGCTGTTTTCATTTTTTAACGGCTTTAAAAACTGAAATGATAATTAATATATAAATAGACCTTTACAACTTTTAGCTTAAAGCCAAAATATCATCTAAGAACTTACGATCATTCTTGAGTCTAGGTACTTTGTTTTGTCCACCATATTTGTTGTGTTTGCGCAACCATTTATCAAAAGTACCTGGCTTCAAAGCATGTATGATCAAAGGTCGTAACACCATATCGTCAGTTCGCTTAGCCGCATAATCAGAATTGAGTTGTTGTAATTTTTTATCTAACTCAACTGCGAATTCCATGATATTTAGAGGAGGAGATTTGAATTCTATGGCCCACTCATGTGCTCCGCTTTTGCCTGCTTCCATATAGATAGGTGCGACGGTATAATCATTTACAATAGCCTGTAGTTTGGAAGAAGTTTCAGCAATAGCTTGATCTGTGTTATGTATCATCACCTCTTCTCCGAACACATTGATGTTCTGCTGTATGCGACCCATAACTCTTATTTTATAAGGTGCCAATGAAGTGAACATAACAACATCGCCTATGATATAGCGATAGAGTCCAGAGCTGTTCGTTATAACAATAGCATACTTCTGATTGAGTTGCGTCTCGTGTATTCTGACTGCTCTAGGGTTGGTGCTTTCTATTTCTTCTAGTGGAACAAACTCATAGAATATCTGATGGTCACATAATAACAACATACCTTCTTCATCTTTGTTATTCTGTATCGCAAAGTACCCCTCTGATGCATTATAGATATTTCTATAAACGACTGATTCCCAAGGAATTATTTTTTTGAACTCTGACCTATAGGGCTCAAATCCTATACCGCCATGCAGATAACTACGCAGTGTAGGCCATACTTCAGAGATGTTGCCAGCGCCAGATTGTCGTAGAACTTCTTTAAGTAAAACAAGCGTCCATGTAGGTACACCACCTAGCAAGGTTATCTTTTCTTTGATAGTGATTTCGGCAATTTTCTTGATCTTCTCTTCCCAGTCTGGCATCAAGGCTGTCTCAAAATCCGGAGAATAAAATCGCCGCCCTATAGGTGGGAAATGATGTAACAAAATGGCAGAAATATCACCTGCCATCAATCCACTAGGCAAGGTTTCTAAGCTTCCACCCATAATGAGATTTTTATTGGCAAACAATTTAGCGCCTGAGTCTTCATTATATATAAAGCTGGCCATTGCCCAAGTACACTTGAGGTGCCCATTGACAAGGTAGTTTTTGCTTACAGGAATGTACTTACTTCTATTATTAGATGTTCCTGATGATTTGGCAAACCAAGTAACGTCATCACTACAGAGGATATTTTTCTCACCATTCATCATCTGTGACACATAGGAAGAGATATCTTCATACCTGACTAGAGGAACCCTTTCTTTAAATGATTGATAAGAATTCGTTTTCTTAAAACCATTCAATCTACCGTAAGTACAATCCCTGTTGTCTTGTAGTATCTTAGATAAGAGCTTCTCTTGATATCGACTTACATGAGATATGACCTGCTCTATCCTCTTCTGACGGTATTTGAAATATAGGTAAAGTGCCTTGTCAGTGAGTTGGAGCATAAGAGGAGTAAAAAGTTAGCTTAGGTTGTAAAGCTAAAAAAGATGTGTTATGTATGAGCCTTAATTAGCATAATCAGCCAAAAAGTAAGACTTTTCCAAAGTTGTTGGCTAACAAAACACATATTTCAAGCCAAAATGTATATTCTTTAAGCAATTTTGGCTGATTATAGAATCAAAAAAGCTCTATTGACTTGATGTCAAAAACAAAAGAATAAAATGTTCTTAGCTTATAATATTTAACTCACCTGGTAAGTTGTTATAATGGTTTATACAGAAAACATGAAAATAAGTACTAAGTTATTCCCAGTTGCTATTCTATTATTTATATCGTTATACCAAGCAAAATCGCAGGTAACCACCTATGATGCATTTTCAGCATTCGAAGAAGAAGTATTGTCTCCGTACAATTCTGATACGCTATATGTTATCAACTTCTGGGCGACTTGGTGCAAGCCCTGCGTCAAAGAACTCCCCTACTTCGAAACCTTAAAAGAGCAATACCTGGACATACCTATTAAGGTCGTTCTTGTAAGCCTAGATATGAAAAAACAGGTACCTACAGTGGTGGAACCTTTTCTCAATAAAAACAAAATCAAAAGTAAAGTTGTTGTACTTGCAGATGGTAGAGCCAATAGTTGGATAGATAAAGTTGACCCTGAGTGGTCAGGCGCCATTCCAGCGACAGTATTACTTTATGGTCAAGCATCGACTTTTTATGAGAAATCATATCATACAACGGCAGAATTAGAATCCGATATTATTAAAATTTTAAATAAAAATAAATGAGACTATCAATACTTTCACTTGTTACAATATTATTACTCACTGCAGGATCAAGCATCGCACAATCGACTTATAAGATAGGGGATACGATGCCTGACTTCTCACTTAAGGGTACAGATGATAAAATGCACACCATGGCAGATTTTGAAAATGCCAATGGTTATGTAATTGTATTTACATGTAACCACTGCCCATTTTCTGTAGCCTATGAGGATCGCCTTATTGCACTACATAACAAATATGCGCCACAAGGATATCCTGTAATTGCAATCAATCCCAATGATCCTATCAGTTATCCTTCAGATGATTTTGCAAGTATGAAAGTTAGGGCAACGGAAAAGGGTTTTACGTTTCCATATTTATTTGATGAAGGTCAGAAATTGTACCCTACTTACGGTGCTACTAAAACACCGCATGTATTCTTACTAGACAAGAAAAAAGCACTACAATATGTTGGTGCTATAGATGATTCAAGAGATCCAGAAACTGTAGAAACACATTTTCTAGCGGATGCTATAGAAGCACTTAAAGCTGGTAAAACACCAGATCCAGCAAGTACCAAAGCTATAGGATGTGGCATCAAGGTGGCTGCTAAGTAATATATAAATAACACAATAAAGTGAAGGCCGTCTCTGGATATGAGGTGGCCTTTTTTTTGTTATTATGTCAAAGCCTTCATAACAGTAATCTTATTAATTTTTTCTGATTCAACTTCGTATATCAGGACGAGTTCTATGATTTCTTTGGAGCCTTTTCTGCCTGTAATACTTTCGTGATCTATGACTTTATTACCTAGGCAGATACGCTTGGTAACAGTTGATAGGAGATCAGGCGACTGATCAAATAGTTCTCCATAAAATTTCCTTACCTGATTGAGACCCGTTAATGTAGGTAGTGGATTATTGAAATTATACAGCGCTATATTATCAGAAAACGAACGCATGAACGCTTCAATATCTAATGTGTTATAAGCATTTAGATTTTCTTGGACGACTTGCTCTGGTGTAGGATTACTTAGATGATTCATTGTAATTGTAATTTGTTTTCCATTTGAATATTTGCCTCGCCTGCTGGCCTTTACACCGAAAAATATATTCTGTTGTGTTATTAAATGCGCAATTAAGCAATTGGTAATAAATACTAAAAAGGCAATCACGAATAATCGAGATTGCCTTTTATTAATTTTATAGCTTGCTTTATTTTTAACCTTGCTCCGCACCATCCATCATAGCGTCGACACCTGGTCCGAAACCGATAGGATTGAAACCCATAGCTTCAGGTAAGTCATCATCAAAGTCTTCCCACTCAATGACTTCCTGTAAAAAAGTCCCGACATAATCCATGATCGTTTCTGGCTTGAGTTCTTCGGGTCTTACAATCTCTACATTCTTTGGTGGTTTGGGCTGACCGTATCCTTCTATATAAGGAAACATGATCATAATCATAACCTTACCATTGAATAGTTGTTGGAATATAAGTGCGCCATTGGTTTTGATAAATGGTCTCTTAGATTTGTTTCCGGGTAGTTTTTCTGCAATTCCACTGACTTCGGTTCCTAGCGATAAGGTTATCACTTCTAAGTTTTCAATATCATCTTTCAATTCTACAAATCCATTCAAACCAGTCTCTTTAATAATCAGATTAAGCTTGTCAGAAATCATATCTTGGATAGTGTCACACCAATCCTTTCTGTAATTCTTAGTTGTAGAAAGGATGGCATTATATTTTGCTACACTTTCTTTTATTTGTTTTAAATCCATGTACTATGTATTGTATTATCTTTCTTTAGTAATTCAATAATTTTTCTATTCCCTCTTTCAATCTATGGGTCGGTAGAAATACTTTTTCCAATGCCTTGTTGAACGGTATTGGTGTATCCAGTCCTCCCAACCTTATAACAGGTGCATCTAGCGATTCAAATAAGTGCTCAGATATATAGGCTGATATCTCTCCGCCAATTCCGCCAAAGATAGTATCCTCATGTAATACAAGCACTCTACCTGTTTTCTTTACAGTATCATTAATAATGCCATAATCCATTGGTACTATGGTTCTTAAGTCGACTATGTCCGCAGATATACCCATTTCTTGCGTAGCTTCCTTGGCCCAATGCACTCCCATACCGTAGGTAATAATACTCAACTCGTTACCTGATGAGACCCATACTCCTTTTCCTATAGGCGTTGTATAGTAAGCTTCAGGCACAGGCGCTGACAACATTCTATATAATGCTTTGTGTTCAAAAAACATGACAGGGTTAGGGTCTTCATAAGCAGAGAGTAAGAGCCCCTTGGCATCAACTGGGTTAGAAGGATATACGATCTTGAGTCCTGGGGTATGTGCATACCAGGCTTCATTGGTCTGTGAGTGAAACGGTCCGGCTCCCGTACCGCCTCCACAAGGCATTCTGATAACGGTATCCGCTTTATGACCCCATCTGTAATGTATTTTGGCAATATTGTTAACGATCTGATTGAATCCACAGGTTGCAAAATCAGAAAACTGCATCTCTACCATAGATTTATAGCCTTTCATACTCAGGCCTAGAGTCATCCCTGCGATAGCACTCTCGCATAATGGTGTATTACGGACTTTATCTTTGCCGTACTTGTCCATAAATCCATCTGTTATCTTGAAAACACCACCATAATCAGCGATGTCTTGCCCCATAAGCACATTCTTGTCCCATTTATCCATAGCCATTCTCAGACCATCACTTATGGCATCTATATAACGCATTTCTTTAGATGGACCTGTTGGTTCTGCGATAACAGGTAGATGCGGTGCATAAACATCTCTTAGCTCAACTTCTTGATCAACTGTAACATCTGGTGCATCATAGGCTATGTTAAGTTCAGCGGTTATGTGGGCTTTTATTTCAGCTCTTAGTGCCGTTACTTTATCATCTGTTAGGAGACCTTTTTTGATAAGGTATGTTTCAAAATTAGATATGGGATCTTTGGCTGCCCATTCTTTCATTAATTTTTTGGGAACATACTTGGTGCCTGAAGCCTCTTCATGACCTCTCATTCTGAATGTATTGAACTCCAAAAGTATAGGTTCAGGATTTTTTCTAAGCTGCTTAGCCAGTTGTTTTACTTTGTTGTATACCGTCAATATATTATTGCCGTCAACTGTATATGACTTCATGCCATAACCTTTGCCACGATCAGCGAGTTGCTTGCACCTGTACTGTTCGCTGGTAGGTGTAGATAGACCGTATCCATTGTTTTCTATTACAAAAATCACAGGCAGCTGCCATACACTGGCTACATTGAGGGCTTCATGAAACTCACCTTCACTGGTTCCGCCTTCTCCTGTAAATGCAATCGTGACACCAGGCGTTCCAGAGATTTTGTCAGCAAGCGCTACTCCACTCGCTAGTGATAATTGTGGCCCTAGGTGCGATATCATACCCCATATCTTGTATTCTTGGGTACCAAAGTGAAAGGACCTGTCTCTCCCTTGTGTAAATCCCAAGGGTTTACCCTGCCATTGTGCAAATAAACGATGCAAGGGGACATTACGCGTCGTAAAAACCCCTAAGTTTCTGTGCATGGGAAATATCCACTCCTCATCTTCTAGAACAGCGGTACAGCCTACAGCAATAGCTTCTTGACCTATACCTGAGAACCATTTACTGATTTTTCCCTGACGTAAAAGGGATAACATCTTTTCCTCGATCATACGAGGTCTCAACATGTCCTCGTATAAGCTTAATAATTTTTTATTAGAAAGCCCCTTGGACTGGTATGACATGGCAGACATAAACTGCTTTTAGTTATGAAATAGTTACTCATACAAATATTGTATAAAAAGATGAGAAAAACGTAGGTGAAATCACAATTAGATACCTGCGGCGACAACCTATAGCTAGTTGATATCCAATTGACAACCATGTATTTACATCCTATGAATACAGACCCATTTTACTTATTTCCAGTGATTAAGAAAATAATCAGCTTCATGAGCTAGGGTTAATTGCTTTTTTCTTGTCTTTATAGTAAGACGATTGGAGTTGATTTCAAACGATAATACAATTACAGATATTAAAACTGAAAGAGTTTCTTGATCTGATAAGAATCCTGAGAATAAAAGAAAAATTATTTCAGTTGGATTTGCTTAACAACTCGAGCCTTATCTAAGTTCTTTATGAAGTTTTTCACCCCTGACACATGAGTTTTGTTCGTAATATTTAATATCGATTGAATTAATAATTGTAGATAGTTCTAAATTGCGTCCTATTATAGAAACACTAAAACAAATCAATATGAAGAACATACAATTCTTATTGAATATTTAAATTAAAAGCACATATATCATGTTGTCACAGCTAGCAGATTATGAGCCCAATTGACAATAATGAGACTCACATTACTTATATTATTATTTCCTCTCATAGCCGTATCACAGTTATACCCGGACGAGCAAGGCACCGTATTACAAGAGTTATTAGTAAGAGATTATAAGCCGTCATCTGTTCTTACTTATGGAATGGCGAGAGATACGATGTATAAGAATATATACAGAAATAATGGTGGCAATGTTACTTGTAGCTACACAGGACATG
Organism: Saprospiraceae bacterium; assembly: GCA_023300835.1. Lineage (GTDB taxonomy): Bacteria > Bacteroidota > Bacteroidia > Chitinophagales > Saprospiraceae > RFSX01. The sequence goes on from JALZVB010000094.1 coordinate 7,180, forward strand.
AGGTCTTTCTTCCAGACACTGTTGATCCATCTACGTATTTATATAATGATGGTGACGAACTAGGGATAACAGCTGAGCATATCTATCCACAATCCAAAGGTGCATCTGACGGAAATGCCAGAAGTGACATGCATAGCTTAACACCAGTCATATTCAGAGCTAACCAAGGTAGAAGCAATTACCCATATGAAGAGATCCCAGATAATGAAACGGATCACTGGTATTTATTAGCAACTGACCTGACACAGTCCCCTGGTAAAGACAAAGATCTGTACAGCGAGCAGCTTAATGGTGGCTTTGGTAACATTGGTGCATTTGAACCGAGAGAATCTGTCAAAGGTGATATTGCAAGGGCTGTTTTTTATTTCTATACGATGTACCAAGAAGAAGCGGATACTGCAGACCCTGACTTTTTTCAAGATATGAAAAGTACTTTATTGGATTGGCATTATCTAGATCCTACCGACAGTCTTGAGCTAGCTATAACACATCAAAAAGCAGCTTACCAAAATGATCTTGCTAATCCCTATATACTAGATTGCTCCTTAGCTTCAAGAGTATTTGAAAACACATATATTGAATGTAACGAATTCCCGACTAACCTAAAAACGGTAATCCCATCAACAACCTATGTTTATCCAAACCCTACATACGGTTTTATTTCTATCAAAGGTCTTGAATATGGTGATACAATAGAGATACGCAACCTAACAGGTAATACAGTTTTTATTGTTAAAAATCACTACTTGAATCATCTTGATGTATCCTTTTTAGACCCAGGTTCTTATGTCTTGAGTATTTCTAATGAAGGGGCACTGGTTGATTCTATGAAGTTTATGAAAGGGTAAGACGGAAACTGTCATATTGTCTCAAAAAACATTTTATTTAAGTAAGGTTGATGATACGTGTATCATTAAACGCTTCTTCAGCCAATGGAAGTGTATTACAATACCTCACACAGATTTGAAAGAAGCTACGGAATGCTTCCTTGTAGGTTCTCTCTGTGTTAGTATTTCGTCGTTTATAAATCATTTTGAGTGATTCGTCTAAGGGGTTCTTACCTTTATACGATCTAAGGGAATCAACCTTGGGTAATTTTTAATATATTTTTAGAATTACATTGAAAGTTAGTTTACTCCAACAGATTTACTTCAGGGTTGGTGTAAGCAAGTCCGTTAATTAAACACAGATCACTAACGATATAGAATGTTTAGTAATAAGTTAATTATTGTCATATCATTACTCCTATTAATTGCTTCAGCATACTGTTCTGTAACTTTACCTATCTCAGAAAAAGGAATCCCGTTTACAGCACAGAGTCTTGTAGTCTTTTATATAGCAGGTATGATGTCGTCTAGGTATACTTTAATCATCATAAGTAGTTATCTTATACTTGGGATAGTTGGACTACCTGTGTTTGCCGAGGGTGCCTCAGGATGGGGGAGTCTATCTGGAGCCAGTGGTGGTTTCTTATATGGATTTCTGCTCTCAGGACTTGTGATTTCAAATTTAATAAATCGACTAAAGGTCAAGTTGTTGTTACCAGTAACAGGTATTATGCTGTTGGGAACATTAGTGTTATTTATCTTTGGCCTTAGCCATTTGACTTATTCGTTTGGTTGGGAAAAAGCACTGGAGTACGGTCTTTATCCATTCTGGCGAATGGCCTTAGTTAAAGCTATTTTAGCAGCAGTTTTGGTTTGGTTGTCCTTCAATTTATTTAAAAAATCATCCTAGTTGTTGTCACTTTAAATTCAATTTTCTTATTAGGAGAGAATGATCCTGAGACTCTGATTGGGTATAAACGCTTTATGTTTCAGCACTTAAACAACTAAATTTAATCTCTATAGGAAATGGTTTGGGACTGAATTAAGCGGCACTTTTACCGAAGTTAAGTAGGTTTCAGTACCCTCTAGATACTTTGATCGACTTTCGATAAATCCAATACATTGAAAAATTGCGACTGATCATATTTTTGTTCTGAAGCTTGATTACAGGTTGGTGTCACCAACTAACGCATTTTCCTTTTCTCAATATGTGCTTTCAGGTTTTACCAAACCAAAGGTAACTCAAATTTACTACCTAAGGATTATAAGAACTCTCATTGTACATAACTGTTTCAATTTATTTACTCATTTTAATATCTGATATGCCATAGAGTTCTTTAAACTTAATCATCAAACGCCACCCATCAACAACGCCTTAAAATCATCATATGCCTTGCCACACTTAACACTAACTTTCTCACCTGACATAAACGCCTCTAGCTTCTCTGGCATTACGAGGTCGTCACCTAGAGCTGCTTTCATAGGAACAGTAAACTTTCCCGGGTGAGCAGTTTCTAAGAATGTGGTATGATGAGTAGGATTTTGCGCTACGTAGTCTTGACAAGCTAAGTACCCTACTGCGCCATGTGGATCAGCGATGTAACCATGGTTTTTGTGGATTGCTATGATGGCTTCATGTGTTTGTTTATCGTTGTAACTGTAGCCTATGATATCACTCTTAATATTATCCCAAGTTGCTGATTCCGTTTCTTGCTGATACAGAGCTTTCATCCTTGGGAAATTACTCGGGTTCCCTACATCCATAGCATTAGAGATGGTCGGTACGGATGGTTTGGCAGCGTAGACGCCAGTCGATAGATATTCTGGGACAGTGTTATTATCATTAGTAGCCGCTAAGAACTTATGAATGGGTAAACCCATTTTCTTTGCCAGAAGGCCAGCGGTTAGATTTCCGTAGTTCCCAGAAGGGATGCAGAATACAATTTCTTCAGCAATGTTTTTCAATTGTTTGTATCCTTCAAAATAATAGAAGGACTGCGGAATCAGTCTCGCAATATTTATTGAATTGGCAGAACTGAAAGCATATTTTTTCTTGAGATCTGCGTCTAGAAAAGCTTGCTTGACGAGTGCTTGGCAATCATCAAATACACCATCTATTTCAACCGCCTTTATATTCTTACCCCAAGTTGTCAACTGCTGTTCTTGGAGCTTGCTTACTTTTCCACTTGGGTATAAGATGACAACATTGATACCTGGCACTTCATAGAATCCAGCGGCTACTGCGCCACCCGTATCTCCACTTGTAGCCACAAGGATTGTTGTCGGTCTGCTTTCAGTTGCTAGAAAATGTGACATAAGTTCTGCCATAAATCTTGCGCCGAAATCTTTGAACGCCATCGTTGGACCATGAAATAACTCTAGCGTAGATATCTGATCAGATAACTTCGTGATAGGTGCAGAAAAGTTAATTGCCCTATTTACGATGCCATATAAATCTGCAGCAGACAAAGTGTCTCCTATGATATTCTGAGCAACGATGTAACTGATTTCTTGGAACGTGTACTGTTCTATATTGTCTATAAAAGATTGTGGCAACTTGCTGATAGACTCAGGCATATATAAACCTTTGTCAGCTGGAAATGCATTGAGCACAGCTTCTTTCAGGTCTACAACATTATTTTTATCGTTTGTGCTATAGAGTTTCATATGAAAAATATTTATTGAATCAAAGAAGAACAGCCATTATACCATTTCTGTTTCAAGTTGTCACTTTAGTATCTAATCGCCCCTTCTTTATTGATATCAGATATGTAAACGGTACAATTTATTTTTTGCTTTTTGTAGTAAGCTTTGACTCTCTTTTCTATGTTTTCGGCAACCATAGTATTGGCACATAAACCGAACATTGATGGACCAGCGCCTGATATACTGAAACCGAAAGCATCTTCCTCAAGAGCTATTTCTTTAATCATGTCGAAATGTGGAATCAACTCTGCTCGCTGAGGCTCTATTATCTGATCTTCTAAACTTCTGCGTAGGAGTTTAATATCAGAGTGATACATCGCTGCTATAAATGCACCGAGATTTCCTGATTGGGCTACGTGTTGTCTCAATGTAATATTAGGAGAAAGAATGCTCCTAGAATCCTTAGTTAGAATTTTAACATGTGGATATATAACGACAGCTTTGATAGCTGGAATAGTAGGAATCTTGATAACATCCAATGTCGCATTATCTCTTATCAACACCATTCCACCGAGTAAACAAGGCGCAACATTATCTGCATGGTATGATCCATCAGCTAGTTTTTCTGCTTCCGTTACAAAAGGTAAAAGTTCCTTTTTGCTGTAAGGCATATTCAGATATTCATTTATCGCAAAAGCTCCTGCAACAGCCGAACTAGCACTACTGCCTAGACCTGTACCGATAGGCATATTTTTGATCAAATCAATTTCTATTGGTTCCTTTTCTAGACCTAGAGATTCCAACAATTTGAGGCCTGCAAAACCAGCGACATTTTTATTGATGTCTTTGGACAACCCTTTCTTACTGTTATAAGTTATTTTATTAATCACAAGACCTGGGACACTACCTTTTCTGATAACGACCTCGTCACCTATGCCATCTATAGCAAAACCTAATATATCATAACCTACGGCAACATTAGCAACTGTAGCTGGTGCAAATACTTTACACGGGATTCTTCTCTTACTTAACTCGCTCATTTGTTTTTACTAAGTTGTTACTATTGTTATATAATTCCTGAAATGGTTATGATCTCGGCTAGTACGCCTGCCGCTGTAACTGAAGCGCCTGCGCCTGGACCTCTCACAACAAGTGGGGTCTCATTATATCTTGTACTCTGGATAACTATCATATTATCCGTTCCGCTTAGTGAATAAAATGGACTGGTAGAATTAACTTGTTGAAGTTCTATTTTTCCTCTGCCATCCGTATAACTGGCCATAAGGCGCAACCGCTTTCCAGCTGCGTCGGCTTGGTTCCATAATTCTTTGAACCTGTTATCTTCTTTTTCTAACGCTATATAAAAAGCATCTACATCTGCGGCAGTGAGACATTCTTGAGATAGTATATCTGTAATATCAATATCTTCATTCTCAATATCAAATCCTGATTCTCTCGCTACGATCAACAGCTTTCGCTTGACGTCAGCACAAGAAAGATCTTCTCTCGGATCAGGTTCAGTATATCCTTTTTTATGTGCCTCTTTTACAACTTCAGAAAAGCGCATTTGACCATCAAAATTATTGAAGATATAAGAAAGCGATCCTGACAATACAGCTTCTATGCGTTCTATATGATCTCCACTATTTTTAAAATCTTTGATTGTCGATATAACAGGTAATCCCGCACCTACATTCGTTTCAAAATGGAATGGCACAATCTTGCTACTTGCAATGGCTTTCAGTTTTTTGTATTCATCTAAGCCAGATGACATCGCAATCTTGTTAGGCGTTGATATCGCTATATTAGCTTCTAGGATTTTGCCGTATTGTGCAGGTATGGTTTTACTAGCTGTGTTATCTACAAATATAGAATGGGCATGATTATCAGAAATCATACGATTTATAAATGCGTCTATATCTGCTGCACTATCACTACTGTCTAGTGCCGTCTTATAATTATCCGTATCTATTCCTTCTCTAGAAAATAACATCTTACGGGAATTAGAAATACCATTGACGACAAGGTCTATATGTTTCTCTTCCAGTAAGCTACTCTGCACAGCGGACAATTGTTCCATCAATGTCGCACCGATAAGTCCGACACCTACAATGTACAAATGAACAGTCTTAGAGTCTGACAAGAAAAAAGCATCGTGTAGACAATTGAGTGCTTTGGTTTCATCTTTTTCCTTTATGGCAAAAGTAATATTCAACTCAGACGAGCCTTGAGAAATAGCTTCTATATTTATCCCACTGCGACCTAGTGTCTGAAATAATTTGCCAGCTACTCCAGGTTTGTCTTTCATGTTCTCCCCGATGATAGCGAGAAGGCATAAGTTAGAATTAGCTCTTACAGGATCAACTATTTTTCGCTCTAGCTCAGAGGCAAATGTGTCTTCTATAAGTTGTTTCGCCTTATCTTTATCTTTATCATTGATAGCTACCGTTATAGAATGCTCAGAAGAAGCTTGGGTAATCATTATAACATTAATGTTACCATCTGCCATACTCTTAAAAAATCGAGAGGCAAATCCTGGAACACCTTGCATCCCTGTTCCCTCTAATGACAACAGCGTAATCTCACCTATAGAAGACAAGCCAGAAATAACACCTGTAGACTTGGCTTTGTTTTTATGTATCAATGTTCCTGGATGACTTGTATTGAATGTATTTTTAATTCTTGTAACTATGTTTTTTTCTTTGACAGGTCTTATTGTAGGTGTATATAAAACCTTTGCTCCGTAGTGCGACATTTCTGAGGCTTCTTGGTAACTTAACTCTGGAATACTATAGGCCTTACTTACTTTACGCGGATTGGTCGTTAATACACCATCTACATCTGTCCATATTTCTAACTCATCTGCATCTAATCCAGCAGCTACAATGGCTGCTGTATAGTCAGATCCGCCTCTGCCTAATGTGGTAGTTACACCTGCATCTGTAGATCCTATGAAACCCGTAACGATATATATTCCTGTTCTGTCTATGCGTTCTTGTAATAGCTGATTGGTTACTTCAAAATTTACAATCGCAGCCCCATGACTTTCATCTGTTCTTATACAATCTCGTGCATCTAAGTATTCAGCTGGCAAGCCTTGCTCGGCCAGATATGTTGCCAATATAAAAGCACAATTCCGTTCTCCAAAACTGACCACATAATCTTTGCTTTTGATAGAAGCTTCTTTTATCATAGATACTCCAGACAGAACATTGGACAAGTTCTGGTGATTATCATCAAGTTCAACTTTAATACCATTGTAGCTTTGGGGGCTTAGCAACTCTTGAGCTACTTCATGCGCTTTACTGACAAACTGCTGATAACAGTTCTTATACTCAACATCATTAACAGCAGCAAGATCAATCGTCTTAAGTAACAAGTCCGTCATTCCGCTGAAAGCCGATACGATAACGCAGATACCCTTATGGGAAGCGTACTTTTCAGTTACTATACTTGCCACAACTTTTAATCTATCTGCATTGGCTACAGATGTCCCGCCGAATTTCAATACTCTCATGCTACAACTTATCCTTTATACAAAAAATGACCATTATTAAAATGACTTATATCTGTTTGTTTAAATAAAACTTGAAAATCAATCCAATTTTGTCTTGCTATCTCCTTGATAACGTGTTATTTCCTGTTTTCAGCTATAAAAGTTAAGGAAACAATAAGACTTAGCAGCGTTTGTGGGGTTATGTTAGTTAAAAGCATATATAAGTTATCTTCATACGATGATAGCCTTATCTTGCATTGGAACAAAAGTACGTTGAAAAACGCCAAAAAGGAAAAGAGAGGGATTATTCCCTTTCGTCTTATATATTGCTTTTTTAAGGTGTTAACCAATGATAGACTGAACAATAACAGAAATTACTATGAATCCTATCCTATCCTTGCTCTCAGTAGTGTTGTTTTCTACTTCACTCATGGCAAATATTGAGCTTGTATGTCCCAAAAACCTTACACTTCCATGTGATGCAGATGTATCCAGACTCGAAGATTTTGGTGATGCTACTTTAATCAAAAACGGTATCAGTTACAGTGCAGGACTGGCACATGTAGAGTATTTTACCAACAGTTGTAACATCGGTTTTATAACAAGGAA
>JALZVB010000095.1 GCA_023300835.1 Saprospiraceae bacterium
TTGGCAATTTTCGAGAGCTGCGTAAGTTGTAGTACCAGTTGGTGGGATTGTCCCTGCTACGCATTGGGTTCCTTCGCACCAGAAAAGTATGTTGCTATTACCGCTACAATCGGTTGCTTGGCAATTTTCGAAAGTTGTGTAGGTTGTAGTACCAGTTGGTGGGATTGTCCCTGCTACGCATTGGGTTCCTTCGCACCAGAAAAGAATAGAACTGCTGCCATTACATCCAATTTCTTGACAATTTTCGAAAGTTGTGTAAGTAATCGTTCCTGGTGGAGGAATGGTTCCAGCTACGCATTGTCTACCTTCACACCAAAATTTAGTTCCATAGCCACCACCGGTTGTAAAGCATGCGCCTTCAGATTTAATCTCAACGCCTGCACAATTGGCCTCGCATGAATTACTATAAGTTATACCATCTATACCGCATACTGGATCATAGACGGCAGCACAAATACATGGGGCTAATATTTTACAATCAGATTGAAGACATGAACTAAGTGAATTATAATTTGTAGCACCTTCAGGCGGAAATATACCTTTTTGACAAGAATTATTATTACACCAATAAGAGCTGTTACTGCAATCTTGTTTTCTGAGGCTTCCTCTGAATCCATTAGCAAATAAGTCTGAACAAGTTGTTTGTCCAGAAAATTCCCCATCTAGACAGTACTCAAGCCCTGTTTCACAATCGTAAACTATAGTCATAGCGTCCGCACATGTAACATTATCTGCCAAGTAACCGAGATAACTTTTGCCTTGATATGAGAAAATTGCAATTTCATTGACACAAGAAAGGGTACATAAATCCTGTGGAATACCTTTAGTGATAAGCATTTCACAAGTGTTGAATGCATTAGAATTACAATTGGCTTCTGCGCATGAGTTATATGTTGTTGTGCCTGTTGGTGGCGCTTGGCCATATAGACAAACGCCAGAGGCATCACACCAGTATAAGTCTTGACCTTGTATATCCGAAAAGGAGAATACTGATATAAGAAAGGCTATTATTGAAAAGGAAATGTTTGTTGTTTTCACAGTAGATAAATAAGTGTTAAGGGACTAAGATCAGTCTTCGTTTATTTAGTTATGACAAAACAAATATCCTTATACCCTTATCTGAGGATGGATAAAGAATAGATATATCCTATGCTAATGTGTAACACGATGAGAAGCAAACATTAATAGGAAAGACTTAAATTACATATCTAGATAGGTGTTATTTTAAATCAACTTTTGCTTGAGCTTTTTATCTCAAATGGAAACCTCTCTTGTAAGATTTAATATTAGACTCCTTAGCTTCAAATGCTTGAATGAGGTAATCACATGCTGATTGTGGAAAAGTATTGTCGCCACAAGTGAATACATCAAAAGCTACATAATGATGTTCCGGCCAAGTATGTATATTAATATGGGACTCAGAAATGACAATTGATCCTGTTATGCCTTGGGGTTCGAATGGGTAAAAGTATATATTGAGAATAGTCGTATTAGCTCTCTCTGCGGTTTCTGTTAACGTCGTTTTTATAAACTCTAAATCATTTAGCTTCTGGGCATTACATTCGAATAGATCTATAATATAATGTATGCCTTTGGGTAGGTGTTCCATAATGGTGATGATCTTAATGAATGGTTGTGTATGATTGCTTTATTATGCGTTCTGCATTTGACGAAAGTCTAGCCATCTATTATATGAGGGACAAAGTCTGAGTCATCGTCCATGATCAAACTCTGATTAGATCTGAAAGAAAGGCAGCAGGGTTTTTTGTTACTATAATAAACACTGGCTTGGTGATAATAACCTTCATCGTCACGATAGAGATTAGTAAATTCTTGATAGACATATCGCATGCCACTATAGTTGCCTTCAGATTTTTCCATAATGTTATGCTTGACGTCATAGATGGAAATATCTTCGCCCAATCTTCCAAATAACTTTTTGGCGACATAGGGTTTGCCAAAAAAGTCGGCTTTGGTAAAAGTTGTTTTGAGCACCATGGGATCAGTCTTGTGCATATCATAAATGAATTTCATAATTCCTTTTGATTGCATAATGAGACTGTAGGCTGGATTTATGATTCTCACTTTTTCTTGTGTGACAAGACGTGTAAGAATGGCCATGAGATCTGGTTCTTCTTTGGCTATAAATTCCCAAGGAACAAACTTGTAGACGAAATCAAATTGCGTGAACTCGCCATTTTCTGTTTCTAAAAATACACCATCATCACTGAATTCAATATCTTGTAGGTCTGCGTAGACGGCCTGTATGCCTGCACCTAAAGCAGCTTCAACAATAATCTGAGCATTAAGTTGATCTTCAATGTAACCTAGAGAAGTGACTAGAAGAGAAGGATGACGATCTGGATTGTTATCCATTATTTTACGTAATCCAAACTCTAAGTTATCTATAAGTTTGTTGAACTGTCCTTTGTATTTTGTTCTGCCCAGTTCCTCGTTGACATAGCCTTGTATTGCTGATGATTCTGGTAACATGGTAGGCGTATCAGCATTGTATTCAAGAATTTTGGTTTCTTGATTATCTAGCCCTCCTGCAAAATCAAATCTTCCAATAAGGTGCTCGTGGTTATTCCTCCATGTGTACTCAATAAGTGGAATGATGTTTTCTGGAATACTGAGTTCTCCATATTTTTTATGCTTGATAATATAAGCCATGGTATCCCAGAATAAGAGATGTGCATGGTTACAATCTGCGACAAAACCATTTATCTCTGATGAGGTTACGTGCATAACTTCATCAGAGATATAATCATGGTTTTCTCCTGTGGCAAGCCAACTGAATTCAGATTTTTTGACTTGCTCTAGAACATTTTTAGGAAATTCAGAAAAAATTCTATCCACCGTATGATCTAGTTGATTTTCCTGATCCGTAACCCTTTTTAGAACTGCTAGGTCTTTTTACTGTTCTTGTCGTTGCTCTGTTAGCTACTTTAGTACCTGTTTTTGACTGTACTCTATCGAAAGTCTTTTTGTCAGCATATACACCTGAAGATGGTCTTCTAGACATGTTTTTGCCCATCATATATCCCATGAGTCCACCATATAATACCGATCTCATTCCTGAGGTTCTCCCTGTTGTTTCTGTAAGCGTAGCTTCCTCTAGCGTGAATGTATCAATTGCGCCATCCTTAAAACTGGCAATTATCCTAGAGTCTTCTCTGGCCTCTACGTATTCTTCATCTGTGATTTTAAAATTCTCAGCAGACATTTCTTTAACATGAGTGACTAGACCACCAGTCATTTCTGTTAATTTCTCTTCGTAATAATCCTTTTCTTCTCCACCTCCGCTGAACATTTTAGATACAAAGTATACACCTACAGCACCGTAGAGAATCCATTTCCAATTAAAAGAAGACTTAGGTTCTTCTTGATAAGATTGGTTAGATTGATTTGTTTCTTCACTCATAATGGTAGTTTTGTTTCTTTAATAGATTAGGTATTAGGAAATAAAGAAAGTAAAATACTAATTTTTTAATGATTCTAAATGGTAGATAAGAAAAGAATACTACAGATATCGATTTTTATGGTAGGGATGTGTTCTATTATATATGAACTGCTTATTAGTACATTGTCTTCATATTTTTTAGGAGACAGTATCAAGCAATT
>JALZVB010000096.1 GCA_023300835.1 Saprospiraceae bacterium
AATAAAATCTAAATATACTTTCTTTTTCTTATTAGAAATCTGTTCAATTCCAACCACTGAACTTAGCTTATCTGATTTGATCCCTGCATTTAAAGTAATCTTTTCAAAGATATACTTATCCATTACAATTGAATCAGCTTTTATATTTGTAGTATAATTTTCCTTGTCCGTATCAACATTTCCACTCAAGCTAAGGTCCTTAAGTCTTAAGTCATTTACTCCTGCTAATTCTAAATAATTTTTGGAATCTTTAATTTTTACTTTGTAATCAAATTTCGAACTTTGCTTTTTTAGAGGTTGATATTTTATATTTAACTTATTAGCCCATTCAGGATGACGTTTATAGATAGTATTTTTCAGGGAAGGAAGGATTTCTGACACTTCATACTGCCCCTTTATCGTAGCGTCAACAATATCTGAATCTATTAATATCACTCTAGATGAATTATCTTGAGGAGAAAAACTAAGGCTTAGTTTCTCTACCTCATATGACTTTTCTTTGAACAATATGTCAAAATCCTTCAGGTCGGCAATTCCATTTAAGTTAGTGAGATTACTACCATCTAGTTGAAGGTCTAACTTACCTGTAATAGAAGAAAAGTCAGTACTTAGATTAAGTTTTTTAAGATCAAATTTTCTAATGTCTGCTTTAAAATCTGATGTTATTTCTCCATCCTCAATTTCTAGCTTACCGTCAAAATCAAGAGAAAGGTGCGGATCATTAACAGAAAGTAATCCATTGAATTTGTTTTCTTGAAACTCTCCATTCAATGCTACCTTGGAATAAGAATAACCTTTATAATCAAACTGATCTAAGTCAATATCTAGATCAGTGTATAAGTTATTCAATGTCAACCCTTTGCCATCGACAATACGTCCTGACATCGTCAATAACCCTAACTTATCGTCATTGGACCATTCTCTTAGATTAAATTCATTTAGGGAAATTTCGCCTGAGTACTCGGCTTGATTTACGCCTTTCTTTATGTCTAACCTTGTATCCAGTTCAACTTGGCCTAGTGGACTATCTAGTTGTCCAAAGATTACAAAATCTTTTAAGAATCCATCTATGTCTCCAGAAAAGTTTATGGGATCCAATTTATAAAATTGCTCTGGTGGACTGAAACCTGGAATTAATTTCCTGAGATAATTGAGTTTGGTTTCTAGACTACTTACATGCAAATTAATCAGAGCAGACTTGTTATCCGTAAGATTAAATGTGCTCAATTCCCCTTCGATAACAACCATATCGTTAAATGAAAGTCTCAAGTTCTCGGCATCCATATCATCTATGGTACCTGAGATATCTCCAGACAATTCAAACCATCTTGATTTGTTAAGCTGGTAAAAACTAGAACTTTTTAATTTGGGAAAGAAATAAATCAATTCACTAAAATATATTTTTGAATTCTGGAGTCGTGAAGTGATTTCAATCTTTTCTTCAAATGACTTGAAATCAGAGAAATCTTCGAAATTAAATTTCACATTATCCGTCAGTTTACTTTTTCCTGTTTCCAATACAAAGTCTTGAAGCGTAATTGATTTCTCCTCAAGTTTCAGATAATCTACGTTCATATTCTTTATCTCAAATCCCGTCTTTGTTTCTGACAAAGTGAATACATTGAGGGTCGTATATATATCGTTAGTAGGACTTACGTATGTACTGTCAGCATTTATATGGATTTTTTCAATAGAAAGATGATTGAAATCAATGGAACCATTCCCATTATCTTCAGGTGACTTGATGAAATTGTCTAGCTTAAATATCCCCTCACTTATATCTGTCTTATTGACAAATAAATGCCAACCACTAGTCGTATCTATTTGAACTATTGCTTTTTCATTAACACTTACTTTAGTTTCACCTTTTTTTATGATCTCTACGTTAGGCTTTGCAAGAAATAGATTATTAATATTAAGTCTTTTCGCCTCTAAATCAATTGTTCTAATATCAAGTATACCTTCTTGCAAAGATAGGTTCAATTCTGAGCCTGTATTATGATCTACCTGTGATAAGTTAATATTATACAATTGTAATTCAGAGAACTTGAGGTCGAGTTTTTCTTTTGAAGGTTCACCTGTTTTGGTATCATTACTTGAGAGCTTATCAATAAGCTTTTCTACATTAGAACTATCCTCGCCCTTTTTAGTAACAACATTTAATGACACATCTCGCAGTGACAATTGATTTAAATCCAACTTCTGCTTATATAGTGAAATCAAGTTCTCGTTAAGTGTCGAGTGAAATGAACCAATATGAGCCATCGTATCAGCTCCATCAACTGAAGAAACATAGAGATTCTCGAGTACTAGACCTTTGAAAATCGAAAAATCGACTTCTTCTATAGAGATATTAGTTTCTGTACGTTGTGAGATGTTATTGGTGGCTTTATTTACGAGCCAGTTTTGTACAGGTTTGATATGAATTATTAGAGGGAGTAGAAGAATAAGAATTAAGATGACCAAAAGCAACACCATTAGAATTCTAGGCATTCTTGCTGCGAATAATTTGGTAACCTTGATATCTGTTTGATTTTCTTCAGACAATTGCCTAACTGTATTTATTAAAAAAGAATAACTCTATTTGAGTAATATATATTAACCTGTTCTAGTATTTTATACATTAGTTAACAGGGTTATGTAATTGCTGCCACAATTTAATTGTTTCTCGGGCTTCTTTTACATCATGGGCTCTTAATATTTTTGCACCATTATTTAATGCAACCATGTGCATCGCTGTTGTTCCATTAAGTGCTTCTTCTGAACTGACATTCAGTGTTTTATATATAAATGATTTTCGTGATAAACCAACTAATACAGGTAGGTCTAAAATCTGAAGAACTTGGAGGTCTTTTATAAGCTGGAAGTTATGTTCAATACCCTTGGCAAAACCTATTCCTGGATCAACCATTATCTGCTCTATTCCCAACTGTCGCAAGTGATGTATCCCTGTCGCTAATCGATCCAAAACATGCATAACTACGTTATCATATTGGATATTATCCATCATATTAGCTGGTGTCCCCTTCATATGCATAAGTATATACGGTAGTTTCTTCTCCGCTACAGTGACTAGGAGTTGATCATCCCATTGGTAGCCAGATATATCATTAACAACAAATGAGCAATATTGTGAGAGCTGGTCTACAACCTTAGCGCTATAGGTATCTATGCTTAAGATTGCAGAAGGAAACTTATTGATAATTTCCTTTATAACTGGTACAAGAATTCTTAATTGTTCATCCGGATTTACCAGTTCTGCACCTGGTCTGGAAGAAAAAGCGCCTACGTCTATTATATCCGCCCCTTCTGTCAACATCTTATCTATCTGTGTCATGGCGCTGTCTAGATCAGTATATCTGCCACCATCATAGAATGAGTCCTGTGTTACATTGAGTATTCCCATAACCCTAGGAACATCAAATGTTAATAGGTTACCACCAACATTAAAACTATTCATATATGTCTATTGTGCCGCAAATGTAAGACATAGATGCTCACTAGTCACTAATATTATTGATTGTTAATTGTGCCTCCGTTTTGTTTCATACTTAGAATAAAAAACTATTTTTGAATAACCTTATCCAATGTTGGATTTTCAAATGAAATTGAGTGAAGAAAACGGAAATATCTCTAATAAACCTCAGTATTACAGCTTGCCTAATCTTAATAGCTTTCGTTATTTTCAGTAAAGACGAACCCAAAGTCAACAAACAATATATTTCTATACCTCAGCCGGTTAGACATTTAGGATTTGACGTATCTCAGTACGTATTTGAGCCACATGCACTTAAGAGAAATCAGAATTTAGGCGATGTGCTTGTAGGGGAAGGTGTTTCATGGGATAGTATTATAAAACTTGATAACATTTCTACTGAGTTATTTAGTATCAGGAAATTCAGGGCTAAAAAACCATTTACTTTAGTCAGAAAAGATACTTGTGCTGCTCCGCATTGTATTGTCTACGAACCCAATAAATTCACATACATAAAGTATTATATAGGTGACAAAGTGGATATAAAACGTGTGGATCGTCAATATGACACCTGCGTAGAAGTAGCCAACGGGGAGATTACAAGTTCTCTATGGATGGCGATGAAGGATGCTGGACTAGATAACTCCATAATTGATAAGATGGAAGATGCCATGGCATCAAGTGTAGATTTCTATCATACGCAGAAGGGTGATAAGTTTAAACTTGTATATGAAAAGATATACATAGATGGAAAACCTGTTTCCAATGGTGAAATCCTATCAGCCGCATACAACAACAATTACGGGGAACATTTTGCCGTCTTATACGAAAACGAAAATTATAGTGGATTCTATGATCTAGAAGGTAGACCTACTAAGTCTAGTTTCTTGAGAGCCCCACTCCGTTACTCTAGAATATCATCTAGGTTCAACAGAAGAAGATTCCATCCTATCAAAAAGAGAACAATTCCGCACCTAGGTACAGATTACGCGGCTCCTACCGGAACGCCTATATTTTCAGTTGCTGATGGCACAATTCTAGCTGCTGGATACTCCAAGAATAATGGTAAGTATGTCAAAATACGTCATGATGATGTCTATACTACGCAATATCTGCATATGAACGGATATGCGAAGGGGATAAAGAGAGGTGCACGTGTCAAGCAAGGAGAAACGATAGGTTATGTCGGTCAGACAGGTCTTGCAACGGGTCCGCATGTATGTTTCAGGTTCTGGAAAAGAGGTCGTCAGATTAATCACATGAGAGAAAACTTTGCGCCGAAAGATCCTTTGCCCCCTTCAGAACTAGATAAATTTTATGCCACTAGGGATTCACTTATGGATCTACTCAACACTATTGACTATCCGGTAACTAAGGAGTTAATCGCTGACAATCAAATCTAAAGCAAGCTATATGTCGCTTTATTAAGCGTAAATCCGAATGTTGTTCCTTCTTCAATCCTAGAACTAACCGTCAAGGTATTCCCGTGGGCTTCTACAATATGCTTGACAATAGATAACCCCAGACCAGAACCACCTACCGACCTAGATCTACTCTTTTCTACACGGTAAAATCTATCAAACAAGTGTTTAAGATGCTTTTCTTCTATTCCGATACCATTGTCTGTTACTTCTATTAATAAGACTTGATCTATCTCATGGAAGCTTAGTGTAGTAAGACCATTATCTTTGCCATACTTGATTGAATTGGATATGAGGTTGTTAAATACTTGCCTTATTTTTTCTCTATCTCCTGATACGCTATAACTATCAGCCGTATCCTGTCCATAATCTAGAACGATATTTCTCTCCTCTGCCATAAACGCAAGATCTGAAAACACCTCTTCTACTAGAATCATAAGATCAAAAACTGCTATCTTAATTTCATTTTCTTCAGAATCAAGCTTATTAATAAGTTCGAGATCTGCCACAATCATTTGGAGCCTATCAGTATTCTGTATGGCTCTTCTTAGATAATTAATATTAATAGACTCGTCATAGATTCCCCCTTCAATAAGTGTATGAAGATATCCTTGAATCGAAAAAAGTGGTGTTTTGAGCTCATGTGATATATCACCTAGAAACTTACGTCTATATATTTCTAGTGATTTCAGATACTGGGGTTCTTCAGCTTTATTATCAATCCATGTCGTAATATCATGATTAACCCCACTTAATAATGGATCTATTCTTAAAGAATTCTTTTTCAATGGATTTTGCTTATTTCCTACTATTCTATAAACAAGATTTATATGTTTCAGAATGATTTTTTCTAAAAAAAAGAAAACTATACCTGATATCATGATCAGCGATACGACAAAATAGATAAGTATAGGAGTCGTCCCTATCTCAACTGTTGTAAACAAGGAAAGAAGTCCTAAAAGTAATAGTTGAGATAACCACAGGAGTAGTGAAACAATCAAAGTCATATTCCTAATAGATAAATTATTCATATAGGCTACTTTTTTTTACAGACTAAACTTGTAACCAACTCCCTTGATCGTTGAGATAAAGTCACTACCGATTTTCTCTCTTAACTTCCTTATATGTACATCGATCGTCCTATCCCCCACTACGACATCAGTTCCCCAAACGTTATTCAAAATGTCCTTCCGTTTATATACTTTCCCTGGCTTGGTGGTGAGAAACAGAAGCAGTTCAAATTCTTTTTTAGCAAGATAAATGGTTTCACCTTTTATTTCTATGGAATAAGCCTCTGGGTTTATGATTAGATCTCCGAGAGTTATAATATTGGTATCAGTAGATAATTTCAACTCGGGATGTCTTCTGAGTAAGGCTCTTATACGACTGACAAATACATCAATTTTTATAGGTTTTGTAATAAAATCATCCCCACCTATATCTAGCGCATGTACTTGTGTAAATGATTCATTCCGAGCAGTAAGAAAGGCAATAATAGCTTTATCAAATGAGGAATCTTGTCGCAATAAAGTACATAATTCTATACCGTCCATTTCGGGCATCATTATATCAAGGACGATAAGGTGCGGATTGAATAATTGCGCCTTTTCTAGACCTTGCTTACCGTCATAGGCTTTTTCTAGAATATACCCCTCTTTCTGAAGGTTGTAACTCAATAGTTCTACTATATCATCTTCATCATCTACAATCAGTATTCTAGCCTTCATCAACTAAGTCGTTTAGATATAAAAAGTAAAGTAAAAATTCAAAATTGAACACTAATCTGACATTACTTTCCATTCAGATTATTGGTTTTTATAAGCACTTCTTTATCCAGTTTTGATAATGAATCTAGTATGTCCTTATGAATAGGTTTGTATAACGAAGGATATGCATGTAAGGATTCAATATCCGCTTCTATCAAACCAATATCAACATCATGGATGATTTCGATTTGACTTCGATACACTTCTATAAGACTATCCGCTACCAATTCATCTAACCCTTGTATGGCTGACCCTGCAATATATAAGTCAACAGTTACAGCGATTATCTTTTGATTAGAATAATTAAGGTCTAATTCTATCTTATCGTTTTTACAGGCATAGCTTGTAAAAAGGCAGAGTATGATTAAGATGAATTTTGTTTTCATTGATTCCTGATTCCCTTAGGGGTATATATATTCTTAACAACTGTATTCTCCATACTCACTTCATTCCATTTCATAACAGTTGATTCAAGATGAATAATGCCACAGGTAGGAACATTACTAATAACGTTATGTTGAAACATATTAGCAAAAGATGTGATTGTCGGATTATGGCTAAAGTAAGCAGGAAAACTGACACTTTCATCTTGAGAAACGATCAGATCTAACCACTCTTCTTCAGATCCGAAATACAATTCCGTTTCAATATTAATTTCTACAAGCATCTCTGAATATACTTCACCAAAAGCCTGTGCAGTTGTAAATGCTCGTCTCGCTGGACTCGAGATAATATGCGTAAGCTTATGCCCACTGTCTAATGCGTATTTGGCCATAAAAGGGGCATCCTTTTTGCCTCTGTTATTAAGTGGTCTTTCTTTATCAGAAAGATTTGGTTCATCCCAAGATGACTTTGCATGCCTTACAAGAAAGAATTCTTTCATATGTATAATTAAAGGCCAAAAAATGTTGATTAATAGTTAGTTACTATATTTATATAGGCACTATTGAAGTCGAAAATACTGCCTATTTTTGAGGTTTGAAACTTGATTTTAATTTATTCTTATATAACTCAAAAACTTATCTATTTAGTAAGTAAACTTGAGAAATAATACAGTGTCATTTTTAATCAAAATTAACGTACCCAATTAAATACTCTTTCTTATCAACAAGCGAACCACTAAGTTTCAGATCAAAGACATTCTCACGCAGTTAGAAGCAGATGAAATTAAAACATTTGTAAGTCAATACGCTAAGAACAATAAGGCCTTTAATGTTGCCTTCAAAGCACATTTTATTTCAAAAATAAGCTTAGAGGAGCCTGAAACTAAATACCGTAAGATACTTAACGAGATTATTAAGCCAAAGACCTTAAGTAACTCCAAGATAAGTCAGGCTGATAATAAAGTTATATCGATAGTTATCTCAGATTTCAACTATCAGATGAAGGATCTATTGAGTACTCAGAATTACAAAGAGGCTTTCTTTATTACTAAAGAATCATTAG
>JALZVB010000097.1 GCA_023300835.1 Saprospiraceae bacterium
TCCAGTGTTACATACTTCAAATGCGTAATTGATAACTTCTCCTACATTAGCAATACCATCTCCATTACCATCTACCCATGTACCTGTCTTTTCTAATTCGATTGCACCTGATGGACCTAGTGGAACTACTGTAGGATCATCTGGTTCTCCATCTCCATTGGGATCGACATCCGTAGCGTCAGTAGGATCATCTGATGTATCTGTAACTGGATCGCCACTAGGATCTTCTCCTGTAGTTGTTGCTGTATTTATAACTTCTCCAGCGTCTACATCTGTTTGCGTAATTGTATAAACCGCAGTATAAGTAGTTGCATCACAAGCACCCACTGCTAGACTAATTGCACCTCCACTTACTGTTACTAGAGGGTCTGTCACTACAACATTGGTCAAGTCAACATTACCTGTATTACATACTTCAAATGTATAGTTGATTGTTTCTCCTACCTCGACTATGCCATCAGAATCACCATCCATCCAAGTGCCTTGTTTTTCCAAACTGATAGTACCGTTAATCAATAATGGTGTTACTGTAGGATCATCAGGTTCTCCGTCTCCATTTGGGTCGACATCTGCAGCATCCATAGGATCATCTGAAGTATCCGTTACTGGGTCGCCACTAGGATCTTCTCCTGTAGCTGTTGCCGTATTGATAACTTCTCCAGCATTTATATCTGCTTGTGTTATTGTGTATGTTGCCGTAAACTCTGTTGTATTACATGCGCCTGGTACTAGCATAGCCAGAGGTCCTCCTGACATGGTTACTAGTGGATCAGTTACATCAATATTGGTTAATACAACAGAACCAGTGTTACATAATTCAAAACTATATGTAATGGTTTCTCCTACTTGAGAAATTCCGTCATTATTCAAATCATTAAAGACACCTACCTTTTCTAAACCAATAGTCGCATCTTGCGGCAATGGCGTAATGGTAGGATCATCTGGTTCTCCGTCTGTATTAGGATCAACATCTGTTACATCCATAGGATCATCTGATGTATCTGTCACGGGATCTCCATTAGGATCTTCTCCAGTTGCTGTGGCTGTATTAAGTACAGATCCATTATTAAGATCTGTCTGCGTCAAAGTATATACGCCTGTAAAAGTAGTAGCGTCACATGCCCCTGGCAATATACGCGTAATAGGATTCCCGGACATTGTAACTAATGGATCGTTGACATCAACATTTGTCAAAGTAACATCACCTGTGTTACATACTTCAAATGCATAGTTAATTGTCTCGCCTACATTAGCAATACCATCAGAATTGGCATCTACCCAAGTACCCGTTTTTTCAAGCCCAATTGAAGCATTCATAGGTATAGGTGTGACAGTAGGATCATCTGGTTCGCCATCCAAGTTAGAATCGTCATCTGTTACATCTGTAGGATCATCAGAAGTATCTGTTATTATTTCGTTGTCAGGATCAGTACCTGTAGTTGTGGCTACATTGATAACTTCTCCTGCATCTAAGTCTGCTTGTGTCAGACTATAAGTTGCTGCATAACTCGTATTATCACAAGCTCCAACTGCTAATGTAGCAATGGCTGTTCCTGTTACAGTAACCAGTGGATCTGTAACCGTGACATTAGTCAGACTTACGTTACCCATGTTACATACATTGAATGCATAGCTAATCGTCTCCCCTACTTGGCCTAACATATCACCGCTTTCATCATTCCATGTACCTGATTTTTCGAGACTTAGTTTAGGGGTAATTAATAATGGTGTCACGGTAGGATCATCTGGCTCTCCATCACCATTGGGATCGACATTAGTGTTATCTTGAGGATCATCTGAAGTATCTGTTACACCTGTATTAGTAGGAGAAATTCCTACAACTGCTGCGGTATTGATAACCTCTCCTGCATCAATATCAGCTTGGGTTAAAACGTAACTTCCTGAAAAGGTTGTAGCGTTGCATGCCCCTGGTGCTAGAATTGTAAGTGGGCCACCTGACACAGTTATAATTGCATCAAGCAATGTTATCGTTGATAAGGTAACATTACCTGTATTACATACTTCAAATGTATAAGTTATGGTTTCTCCTACTTGGGCTGAACCATCATTATTGGTATCTATAAACATACCAGTTTTCTCTAAACTTATAACAGGATCTTGTGCCAATGGTGTTACAGTAGGATCATCTGGTTCTCCATCTCCGTTAGGGTCAACTTCAGTTGTATCAGCTGGATCATCTGATGTATCTTGTACAGGCGTACCACTTGGATCAGTCCCTATTGTTGTCGCAGTATTGATTACTTCTCCAGCATCTATATCTGCTTGTATCAATGAGTATTGTCCATTAAATGTTGTGTTATTACATGCACCTGGTGCCAGACTAGCAATAGGACCTCCTGTCATTGTTACAAGGGGATCTGTTATTGTCACATTAGTCAAGGTAACATTACCTGTATTACAAACATTGAATGCGTAATTGATCACTTCACCTACATTGGTGATTCCATCTGAATTAGCATCTAGCCATGTTCCTGTCTTATGCAATTGCATTGCAGGATTTATATTTAGTGGCGTTACCGTAGGATCATCTGGTTCTCCATCTCCGTTAGGATCGACATCTGTTGCATCCGTCGGATCATCTGACGTATCTGTAACAGGCGTACCATTATAATCACCTGTTGTTGTCGCTGTATTGATGACTTCTCCAGCATCTATATCTGCTTGGGTTAAAGTATAAATTGCAGTGTATGTTGTGGCATCACATGCTCCTGCAGCTAGTGTCGCTATCGCTGTTCCCGATACTGTAACCAAAGGATCAGTTACAACAACTGAAGTCAATGGTACATTACCTGTATTACAAACTTCAAAGGCGTAGGTGATTGTTTCTCCTACTTGAGAAAACCCGTCTGTATTAGGATCATTTAAGGTTCCTGTTTTTGTTATTGTTATGCTAGGTTCTGCACATGCATTGATATTTGTTATATCCAACCATGTATTATCCGCAGGTACAAAACAAGCAGAATTACCACCTTCTACTACTAAACCACAAATATCTACAGATGCAGCAGGAATTGTATATACTAGTGTATCTGTATTAATACCAATCAAATTATCAGTTCCAGCCTCAACACTATCAGCACAACCATCTCCATCACTATCTAGATCTAGAAAATCTGGTGTACCATCCATATCTGTATCTACTGGAGCAGTTGTACAAGCTGTACTTACAAGACCATCTGGGCAGCCATCCATATCCGCATCTGGATAAGTAGCATCTCCATTGCTATCTAGCATACAATCCTCTAGTGTTAATGTTAGATCTCCACAGGCTTCTATGGCATCTGGGATGCCGTCGTTGTCGGAGTCTAGGTCGAGGTGATTGGCGATGCCGTCACCATCTGTGTCACAAACTGGCCTTATACCTAAATGAATAATATTAACAGTACTAACAGTATTAGTAGTAAATATATCTACA
>JALZVB010000098.1 GCA_023300835.1 Saprospiraceae bacterium
ACCAAAAATGACTTATCTTACATCTATATCATAAATCGCCATTATACATGAAAACGGAGGCTAACATAATCAGAAAATGCAAGCAGAATGACCCTTCTGCACAGAAAGCACTTTATGATAAGTATGCTTCTCTATTCTTTGCTATTGCGCTCAGATACATGAAAAACGAGCAAGATGCCGAAGATGTCATGATTGAAGGTTTCTATAAAATATTCAGCAAAGTCAGCCAATTCAAAGAGGAAGGCAGTTTTGAAGGATGGATGAAACGTATTATTGTTAATCAAGCATTAATGAAACTGCGGTCTAGGAACAACTTGAGCATGCATGTGGACATAGAAACGGCTTATCATGTAAGTGAAGCACCACTAGCCATATCTGACATTAATCATCAAGAATTACTCGGCCTTATTCAAGGTCTACCTGTCGGATATCGAACAATATTCAACATGTATATCATAGAAGGTTACAAGCACAGAGAAATAGCAGAAATCCTAGGCATAAGTATAAATACAAGTAAATCTCAATTGATCTTGGCAAAGAAGAAAATGGCTCATTTTTATAAAAAAAAACATAACCTAAAAGTATCCTAATGACATCTATCCGTAACGAAGAGCAGATCAGGAATAAGGCTTCAGAAATTAAGGTTAGTCCGCCTGATGCCAGTTGGGCAAAAATCCAAACAAAACTTGCCAATCAAAGTAAAGGTGAGAAAATCAGGTTCTATCGTAAGCTAAAAACATCACTCAATATCGCTGCTAGTATTGCTATAATTGTTGCCGCTGGTTCTGTCATATATTATGAGACGCAGTCTACAGATCTGATCAGTAGAAGGGGAACAATAGCCTCATGGGAAAATCTAGATTACCAAGTAGACGACTATCTCAATATAGAAAATGTGAGGTCATTATCAGAGGCATATAAAAGAGTTAGCTTACAATAATTAAGAGTGAATAATATTACTTAAAAGGACTTCTTGCCTCCCAGTTATTCTCCGGTGTTGTTTTATCAAGAATCATTGGCATGAGCTTATTTATCCAGTTGACATGATACTTAATAGCTACATTCATATCGTGTGGCTCAGCGCCTACAGAACTTTTGATTTCCAATGCTGTACGCGATAAGTTAAGATGAGAAACTTTAGAATCTATGGCTTGTTCTATTAGTCTTAGTAAGATATTAAAATAGATCTGATGCCTAGAGTTCAAACTGACATTGTATCCCAGAAAATGGGCATCACCGAAACTTCCTTCTTTGATAAATGTATAAAATGCGACAAGCTTTCCATCCAAAAACACGGCCGTAAGAGATAGCTTTTCTTGCAGTGTTTTTTTGAGATTGTAGAAATAGTCTGGATGTAATAGAAACATACTGTAACTGGCTCTATCCGCTGTTGACTTATACATAAGATACATCTGTTCATTGTATACGCCAGCTTCTTCTAGCGATAACTCCTTGTATACCAGGCTACTGCCCTTCTTTTTTGTTTTTTTGAATTTTACACGATACTTAGATTTGACTTGACTCAGGTAGTCATCATAAGTTCTCCAATCTGGATTGATAGGTACAACCATATCAGGTTGAACTTGAAATACTGTAAAGTCGGGAGCCGAATAAGTTTCCTTTTTAAGGGAACTGTCTTCTGTATAAAAGTCCTTGAGAAAGACACTTTTTACTTTTCTTTTAAATTTAGCTTTCGCGAAAGCTTGAATCTTATCGAGACACATGGTCAACATATTATCCTTAGCTTTTTTACTCTCAATATTAAAATGGAATCCAAATTCTCCCGTCAAGAGTACATTACCACAGGTCAACATATCATGTTTGACAAGGCTGAATAAAAACTTCAAAATACTTATTCTAGATTTCTCTATTAAAGAATTAGAATGCGCATGCAATCGGTAATCTTTATTAAGATCTAGTGTCTTATGTTGGCAATAAACGGTTCCAATAGGTTCACCTGATTTATCAGTCACAAGACCATATATATAGCTATAGTCTAATGGTCCATAATTTTCTAATAGACTGAGGTAATCATATTGTGTATAAAGATGATTTCTACTAGCAAGATTCCATTTATCTCTGAATTGTATTATAGAATCAGACATGTGAAATTCATACATTTCATCATTTCCTAAAACCAATTTTTCTGAGACCGAAATCATTAAGTATATTAAAAAGTAAAAGAGTTATTCAAGAAAATATTAATCTATTTCCAACAAAGTCTTATAGGTATTCTTCCAAGTAAAATCATGACATCTATGAGAACCACACTGTGATTTAAACCATTGCTCTACAGTCACTTTTAGATTGTTATGTTTGGTTAAGAAGATGTCATAATCCGCAGATAAAGTTGCTTCATTTATTTCATATGGCTTAGATAACACATATTCATATTGTATGGAGTCTTTCAGAAATGAAAACAAGGCGATCGGCTTTATTGTTACATTTTTACCTGACTTTATCCTTTTTCCGAGTACGACTGTAGGAAGGTCGGCATTGTTTTCAAGTTGAATATTTCCCACATTAAAAAAGGTAGGTATACCCATATCATTAAATGGTTCAAATACCTCGCCTGCCGAAGTTGTGATTTTAACTTGAATATTTCCTTGTTCGGAAGCAACAATACTGTCGTTTGGTTTATTTACATCATTACAAGCAGATATAACAAGCAGAAAACAACTAAGGTGTATAATAATTCGATTCATAGTCTTAAGTCATTCAAACTTAACTGATAATTGACTAAGTATCAAACTAATGTCCATCGGATTGTCTTTGTTGAAACAGATAGTATCAATTATAGGATGTACCGTTTTAATAAAATTACCTTTACAGTTCACAATACATTGACATTTAAGCATGAGCGATAGTTATTTCAACCCAGAGGACCTCAAGAAATTTAAAGATATTACAGAATTTCAAGAAGAATATGGCAACAAATTCTTTGATTGGTATGGTACTGTTATGCAAGAAGGAGCACTTACAGCAAGGGAGAAATCACTGATAGCATTAGCTGTTGCACATGCTATTCATTGTCCATATTGTGTTGACGCCTATACTTCTACTTGCCTGCAAAAGGGTGCTGATGAGGAGCAAATGATGGAAGCCGTGCATGTAGCTGCAGCCATAAAAAGTGGAGCAACACTTGTAAATAGTGTTCAGATGATGAATCAAATCAAGAAAAAATTAATGTAATCAATGGCAATTAAGCAAAAAACTAAAAGTCTAAAAGCCAGAGGGAGTCAACTCTCTAATACTTTTTTTCAACTAGACGTTCTTTCTAACCATGAGGCGCTTCTGGGGGATATTCCTGTTTTTGGAGATAAATTGATCGAAAACGGTTACCCACAAGGTATAAAACCTAGTCCCGTAGAGATCTTCCAACTCAACATAGGTAAGTTATGTAATCAGACTTGTGCACATTGTCATGTAGATGCAGGTCCTGATAAGAAGGAAGAAAATATGGATAAATCGACTCTAGAACGTTGTCTAGAGATCATAGTTGAACATAACATCCCTAAAGTAGATATCACAGGTGGCGCTCCAGAGATGAATCCACATTTTAGATGGTTTGTGGAAGAATGCTATAAACATGGTAAACAAGTTATGGTAAGATGTAATCTTACCATAATCATGGCTAATAAGAAATATGCCGATCTACCCCAGTTTTTTAAGGATAATAATGTTCACGTAATTTCTTCGTTACCTTATTTCACCAAAACAAGAACGGATTCTCAACGTGGGGATGGTGTCTTTAATGATTCTATCAAAGCCTTGCAACTGCTGAATGAAGTAGGATATGGTCAAGAAGGCTCAGATCTATTACTTGATCTTGTGTATAATCCATCAGGGGCATTTCTTCCTGGTCCTCAAGCTGAACTAGAGGCAGAATTCAAGAGGCAGCTTATTAAGAGATATAATATAACATTTAACAACTTATTTGCAATTACTAATCTACCCGTGAGTCGTTTCTTAGATTATCTCATTGAGTCTAAAAACTATAAGACTTACATGGACGAACTTGTAAACGCTTACAACCCTGAAACATTACCTGGGTTGATGTGTCGTAATACATTATCTGTAAGTTGGGAGGGATATATATATGATTGTGATTTTAATCAAATGTTAGACCTTAAAGTAGCTGTCACCAATCAGCATATAGATAATATAGATATGGATCAGCTTTATGCTAGAACTATTGTAACTAATCAGCATTGTTACGGTTGTACCGCAGGTGGTGGCAGTAGTTGTGGAGGTGAAATATCCAATTAATTCATCTAATGGGCTACAAATGCTCACTCAAATAGCATAAATATAATACAGAATTTTATTTGAATTTGAATCGTTACTTTTGTGGTCGTTTCTAGGCAATCACTGCGTAAAACTTAATTTCAAATGAAAAACATACTTTTTATAGTATTCGTTCTGTTTTTTGTGGCTTGTAAATCTACTAAGCCAACAACAGAAAGTGCTGACTCATCCTCTGAACATGCGCTAAATCCAGAAGACGTCGTTTTTAAGATAAAAAAAGGCGGATGTTTTGGCACCTGCCCTGTCTACACCTTGAGAATATATAAAAACGCTTATGCAGCGCTTGTAAGCGAAAAGAATCTCCCGCATACAGGAACATTAGGGAAACAACTTACAAAAGAGACATACTCAGAGTTAAAAAATGCTTTTGAGGAGAATAAATTCATGTCATTTGATGATGCTTATGAAAGCAATATTCCAGATTTACCATTGATTAAAATATCTTATTCTAAAAATGGTACTGTAAAAACAGTGTCCGGAAAAAGAGAGCGACCACCTGCTATACATAAACTGCAATTTCTATTAGAAAACATAGCTGAAAATAGCGAAGGCTGGACAGTTATAGAAAGCGATAACTTGAGTACTGAATACAATGGACCTCAATATGATAAATCTAAGGTTATTGTCACAATAGCCGCTGTGCATCAATAAGAGGATGGTATGATGAAGTGAAAAATAAATATAGCGTCCAATTATTGAAAAGATTGAGTAACAATGACGACACATGGCTTATCACCTATGATACGATGGATATTACGCCAGAAGAATTCTTGGAAGCACTTAATAATGATCCAACTGTAAGCTCAGCAGAATTCCAGGTAGTACAAAAATAAGGAAGCATTTGACTTAATAAATTCACGTTAAACCCTGTACCTACACGTAACTTAAAAGTTATAGAAACGTGTAACCAAGTACAAGATAACTTTATG